>CAYINP010000046.1:0-4942 GCA_964364785.1 Candidatus Woesearchaeota archaeon
TTAAGTATTTATTCAATTAATAATACATTATCTTTCCTTGACAAAACAAAGCAGAATTATCGACGTGAAAGCGACAACGGAGAGATATGTGAACATTAAATCTGGATTAATGTCCCAAAGATATCCCGCTAAAATTCCTCCGGGAATTCCTGCCAAACCTATCGCAGTGTGAAAAGTTCCAAACGCTGTGCCTTTCATTTCTCTCGCCAAATCTCCAACTAAAGCTCTTTGGCTCGAGTAAGTTATCGCATAAACCATTCCATAAATAAAGAACAAAATTGCAAGATGGACAACGCTTGAATAAAATAAAAATCCGAGAGTCAAAACCAAAAATAAAAAATAACCTGCAAAGATAATTTTCTTTCTCCCAATTTTGTCAGAAAGTTTTCCGAACGGAACAAGAAAAATCGCGTAAGAAACATTAAACAAAATATAAAGCAATAAGGGGGCGACGAAACTGTTCATTGCTTTCTGTGCCTCCAAAATCAGGAACATATACAATCCAAAATTACCAAATGCAAAAACCGAAGAAACAAAAATAAAATATTTCAATTTTCCATTAAGTTCTCCGACGCTTTTATAGAGATTTTTCTTCATTGTTTTTATTTTATGCTCATGAACAAAAAATAATGGCAAAAGTGAGAGAATTGAAATTCCTGCCGCAATCAAAATTATGTTTTTTATATCAAAATTGAATTTCCAGAAAAGGAAAATTACAATTATTGTTCCCAGAATCCCGCCGACAACATCGAGCATTTGCACAATTCCAAAATTTCTCCCCGTGACTTTTTTGGAATATGAAATCATAGCGTCTCTTGGAGCATCTCTAAACTTTCCAAATCTCTCAAGAGAAACAAAAGCAATTACATATTGCCACGAACTCGCCAAAGCAATAAAGAATTTGAATATCGTTGAAAGCAAATATCCAAAGAAAATAAATTCTTTTCTTTTTCCAGTTCTGTCGGAAATCCATCCTCCAAAAATCTTGAAAATGCTTGCGAGTCCCTCCCTCAATCCTGAAACCAATCCTATCGCAACTCCACCTCCTCCAAGCGCAGTTATGTAAAAGGGTAGCAAGGGTGTAATCATCTCCCCGCCTACATCGTTGAAAAAACTTGCAAAACCTAAGAACCAAACATTTTTTACATTCCCGTCCTTCTTTTTTCGCATTGGTAAAAGAATTGAAATTAATTTATAAATCTATAACCAAAACTCTATAAATATTCGTGGTTTTAAAAAGAAATGCTCGAAAAACTTTCTGAGGTTTTGAGAAAAGCGACAAACAAGATAGCAAACGCGATAACTCTTGACAAAAATCTTGTTGATTCAATAATAAAAGAACTGCAAAGAGCCCTTATAGAAGCTGATGTGAACGTTTCTCTTGTAAAAGATTTGAGCGATAAAATAAGAAAAGCCGCGTTTGACGAAAGAATAAAAGGTGTTGAAAAAAGAGAGCATTTGGTAAAAGTTCTTCACGATGAGCTTTCAAATATTTTGGGGGAATCAAAAAAACTTATTCTCCAAAAAGGACAAAACAGAATAATGTTGCTCGGATTATACGGAGCTGGAAAAACGACAACAGTTTCAAAATTGGGAAATTATTTTGCAAAGCGCGGAAAAAAAGTCGCATTGATTGGATTAGATGTTCATCGTCCTGCGGCTTCGGAACAATTAAAGCAATTGGCGGAAAAAAATCACTTGCATTATTTTGTGGATATGGACGAGAAAAATCCCCACAAAATTTGGAAGAATTACGAAAAGAAACTTGAAGATTACGACGTGATAATAGTTGACACGGCAGGAAGGCACAATCTTGACAGCGAACTTGTAAAAGAAATAAAATCTCTTGTAAAAGAAATTTCTCCTACGGAATCTATTCTCATAATGCCTGCAGATATCGGACAAGCCGCAAAAAAACAAGCGCAGGAATTCACAGAAGCAGTAAATGTTTCTGGAGTAATAATAACTCGTATGGATTCAACTGCAAAAGGAGGAGGCGCTTTAACAGCTTGCGCCGAAACAAAAGCGCCTGTTTATTTTATAACAAATGGAGAAAAAATAAACGACATTGAGGAATTCAATCCAAAACAATTTCTTTCTCGTTTGCTTGGAATGGGAGATTTGGAAACCCTTCTTGATAAGGTAAAATCGGTAACAGACGAAGGAAAACAAAAGAAACTCCAGAAAAACCTTGAAGAAGGAAAACTAAATCTTGAAGACGTCATCGAGCAGGTTAAATCAATGTCTGCAATGGGTGGATTTGAAAAAATAAAGTCAATGATTCCGGGATTGGGTTCTGCAAAAATCCCTGAGAATCTTATGGAAAATCAACAGGAAAAGATTTCCAAATGGGAGCATATAATAAAATCAATGACGCCAGAAGAAAAAGAGAATCCCAAAATTTTGGAAAAGCAAACAGCTCGGATTGCAAGAATCGCAAAGGGTTCTGGAGTGAATACTTCTGACATTCGTTCTTTGCTGAAACAATATAAAATGCTGAACGAAATGGTAAAATCTGGAATTGGAACAGATGCATCGGAAGGCGGAATGCTTAATCAAAAGCAAATGCAAAAACTCGCTAGAAAATTCGGGAAGAAAATGAGATTTTAACTTTAGAGTCCAAAACCAACAGGAGACCAACCATAACTACTACTTGAAGACTTATAACAAATCCATAAAGTATCTTTATTACTACTTTCATAAAGAATTAATACCCCACGATTAGATGAATCACAAGAGGGAAATGAGGCCGCATTATTAAGTCTCAAATATCCTGCAATATAAATATTACCTCCAGAATAAAGCGACCAGCTTCCAGGGCTACTTGCACTTCCTATTCTTATCCCATTAACATTTACTATCTCTTTGTTATTTGCATTTGCACCTTGAGTTAATACTTGACTAAGATTTTGCGTCTCAGAAATTATTCCTGCATCGCTTCCACAACTCCAAACTCCATTGCTGATTTTCAAAATCTCTCCATTTGAACAAGGTTGAATTTGTTCGTGTGGTGTTCCAAGATTCGGCGTCGTTCCCGCGACAGCATAAACTCCGACGCCTAAAATCAAAACAATCAATATTGCAATCGCAGAATACAAAGCTCTTTCAGAAAAATTAAAAACCAACTGAATGCCTTTTCCCTTTTTTTTATATTCCATTCAAGAAGAAAAACTTTTTAAATATTATCCGCAAATAAAAGGAAAGTTTCATAAAGAAAACCTTGGTTGTCTTTATATGAAATACAAAATTTTTCTGTTAGTTTTTGTTTTGAGTCTCATCAGCTCAATAATTCTTACTTCAAACTCCTCAGATATAATCTGCAAGCCTGGAAACGGATGCGACACTGTAAACAGTTCTATTTATGGTTCAACATTTGGAATAAAAAATTCAGTGTACGGAATATTCATCTTCTCGTTTATGATTGTTCTCACCCTGTTTCATATGAAAAAACAAAGCAGACATACAAGAAATATAATTCATCTTGCAATTATCTTTGGTTCTTTGATAGCGGTTTATTTTTTATATTTGCAGATATTTATAATAAACGCCTTCTGCGAATTATGCCTTTTAGTGGACTTTGGGCTACTAACTGCATTATTGTTTATGTTTTATCTTTGGAAACATTAAAATGGAAAAAATAATCCAGACTGGAGCAGAAGCGCAAATAATTCTAAAAAATAATAATATCTTGAAGCGCCGTGTAAAAAAATCTTACAGAATAAAAGAACTTGATGAAAAAATACGCAAGTTAAGGACGCGCTCAGAAACAAAACTTTTGGAAAAGGCTTCAAAGATAATTTGTGTTCCGAAAGTTATAGAATCAAGCGAAGAAAAAAAAGAAATTATCTTAGAATTCATCGATGGAAAAAAGCTTTCGGATAATCTTAATAATTTCCCATTGAAAAAGCAAAAAGAAATCTGCATCGAGATTGGAAAAAACATCGCCAAATTGCACGATGAAGAAATAATTCACGGCGATTTAACAACGAGCAATATTATTTATTCTGATAATTCAAAGAAATATTTTAACAAAGCTTCCGCAGTTGGGGTGGGCGAGCAATTTCGCGAGAGAAATTTATTAAATCAAAAACGAGCGGGGTTGCGAGTAGGGTGGGGAAGCATTAGCAAGTCAAAAAAAATTTCAAGATTTCAAATCTTCTTCATCGACTTCGGTTTGGGATTCATAAGCAACAGGCTTGAAGACAAAGCCGTAGATTTGCATCTCCTGAAAGAAGCTCTTGAAGCAAAACATTTTCAGAATTGGGAAATTTTATTTGAAGAAGTTTTGAAAGGTCACAAGATTTCAAGAAATTTCCAAAAAGTCTTGAAGCAATTCAGGAAAGTTGAAAGCAGAGGAAGATATAAGGAGAAATATTAGTCCGCAGATATTTTTTCATGCGAAAAAACATGGGGGGTAGATACAAGGAAAAGTATTGACAAAACTCTTATAAATTGTTTTCTTTTAGAATTTTAAAGCCCTGTCGTCTTTCCGGAAGAATGATGGAAACGCAAAGGGCGAAGAGACAGAGCCCTGTCGTCTAGTGGTCAAGGATACGGCCCTTTGAAGTTGAGGAGAACCAAGGTTCTCCCTACACTACCCTCTCCTTTTTAGAGAGGACAAGGAAAGGCTGTGACCTCGGTTCGAATCCGAGCAGGGCTATTGAAACTCAAGAAGATGTAAAAAATCTTTTTTGAACCTTCCAATCCCTTTTTATTAACCATTCAGCAAAAAAGAAAATCGAACCTACAAGCAAGCCCAAACTTACATTAAACCAGAATTGATATGAACTAATTTTTAAAAACCGAACGAAAAGTAAAGAGATAAAAAACAAAATTATCGAGATTATAAGATGTTTATTCAAATTTTTCATTTTACTTCGAAAGATTATTATTTTTAATTGTTATCCAAAAACTCTGTGATAATAAATCTCTCGATTTATTT
>CAYINP010000047.1:0-4748 GCA_964364785.1 Candidatus Woesearchaeota archaeon
ATCGCAGAAAATTTTTCACAAGCATTTAATCTCGCAGAATTAGATGGATTAAAACAACTTAAGGGTTATGTAAGAACAAGAGCTGGAGAAGACACTGAGTTTGATGAAAATTTTGTAAGGGGTAGATATCTAAATTAAAATGCATAAACAAGTAAGAAAAAAAGTCGACGAAATAAGATTTGCTCTTCTTAGTCCGGAACTTATTAAAAAGATTTCCGCTGCAAAAATAGTAACGCCTGAGTTGTACGACATTGACAGTTATCCTGTCGACGGTGGTTTGATGGATTTAAGGCTTGGAGCAATAGACCCCGGAGTTAGATGCAGAACTTGTGGAGGAAGATTGAAAGAATGTTTCGGACACCCTGGAAGAATTGAAATGGCGCGTTCAGTTATTCATTTGAAATATGTTCCGTTGATAGAATCTGGATTAAGATGCTTCTGTCACGAGTGCGGAAAACTTTTGCTATCCGAAGCTGATTTGAAAAAATATTCTGCAACTGAAAGAGCAAAAAAAGCGAAGGATGTTAAGAGATGTCCCCATTGCAACGCTGCACACGAAAAAGTCAAGCTTGAAAAGCCGACAAGTTTTTACATAGGAAAAAAGCGTTTGTTTCCAACGACAGTAAGAGAACTCTTGGCAAAAATTCCTGACGAAGAATTGAAAAAAATCTCTGTTGATCCTGACAGTTGCAGGCCGGAGTGGGCTGTTCTAACTTTATTGCTTGTTCCTTCTGTAACAATACGTCCTTCTATTATTCTTGAATCAGGAGAAAGAAGTGAAGATGATTTGACTCACAAATTATCAGATATTATAAGAGCAAACCAAAGATTATGGGAAAATCTTAATGCTGGTGCTCCTGAAGTTATAATTGAAGATTTATGGGACTTGCTTCAATTTCACGTTACAACTTTCTTTGACAACACAGTTTCTAAAATTCCTCCAGCAAGACATAGAAGCGGACAACCGTTGAAAACAATTACAGAAAGAATAAAAGGAAAAGAGGGAAGAATAAGAAAAAATCTTGCAGGTAAAAGAGTAAACTATTCAGGTAGAACAGTTATTTCTCCGGATCCATCGATGGAAATGAATGAAGTTGGAATTCCTTATGAAATTGCAAGAATTGTTACTGTTGCAGAAATGGTAAACGACATAAATATCGACAAGCTTAAGGAATTAGTTGAAATGGGTGAGAAATATCCTGGAGCAAATTATGTGATAAGACCCGACGGAAAAAAGAAAAAAATAACCCCTGATTTGAAAGAAGAAATAATAAGCGAAATAGTTCCGGGATACAAAGTTGAAAGGCATTTGCAAGACGGCGACGTGGTTTTATTTAACAGACATCCCAGCCTCCACAAGACAAGCCTTATGGCTCACATTGTAAAAGTTCTCCCAGGAAGAACATTCAGATTGCATCCAGGAACTGCGTTCCCTTACAACGCGGATTTCGACGGTGATGAAATGAATATCCACTCTCCACAAACTGAAGAAGCAAGAGCAGAAGCAAAAATACTTCTCGATGTAAAAAAGAATCTTATGTCTCCAAAAAACAACACAAATTTTTTGGGGTGTTCTCAAGATGCAATTACAGGAAATTATCTTTTAGGATTGGGAGAATTCTCGGCAGATTACGCGAATCAACTTCTTTTCAAAGCTGGGATAAAAAAGCAGATATCGAAGAAAACTGTTTCAGGATTAGAAATATTTTCTAGTATAATTCCTGATATAAATTTCTCAAATAATTCAATAAAAATACAGGATGGAAATATAATAAAAGGAAAAATTGACAAAACCCTTTTCGGGCAAGAAGATGGAGAATTAATTAGAGAAATAGACAAAAAAATCGGAAGAGATGAAACAATAAAGACGATAAAGCACGCATTTGATTTGGGAAGATATTATCTTACAGACAGGGGAATTACAATTGCAATTGAAGACTTGAATTTGAAAGAGAAAGCCGTTCTGCAAGGCGAAGAAATAATAAAGAAAGCCGAGAAGAGAACAGAAGAATTAATCGAACTTTACAATCACGAAGACTTTGAAATAATTCCTGGAAAAACAAAAGAAGATACTAGAGAAATAAAAATCCTTCAAGCATTGAACGAAGTCAGAACAAAAATTGGAGAAATAGTAAAACAAGAATTTCCCGAGGACAACCCAGTTAATCATATGATTATTTCTGGCGGTGGTGGAAACACTTTGAACATCACGCAGATTGCGTGTTGCGTCGGACAGCAGGCTCTTTGGGGCAAGAGAATTGACATTGGTTACAACAAAAGAACACTTTCATTTTTCAAGAGAGGAGAATTAAACCCCGCATCAAGGGGTTTCATAAAGAGTTCATTTATGAAAGGTTTGCGTCCGGACGAATTCTTCTTCGGTGCAGTAACGGGACGTGATTCTCTTATGGATACGGCATTGAGAACTCCTAAATCTGGATATTTGTACAGAAGGCTTGCGAGCGCGTTGCAAGATTTGAAAGTCGAATACGACGGAACAATAAGGGACAGCAACAACAGCATAATACAATTCAAGTATGGTGGCGACGGAATTGACGTTACAAAATTGCATTTGAATGGAAAAATAGAATCTGGAGAAGCGATAGGAATTGTAACAGCTCAGAGTTTTGGTGAACCATCAACACAGATGGCGTTGAACGTATTCCACTTCGCGGGAGTCCAAGAAATGCAGATTACTGCAGGTTTACCAAGACTGATTGAAATCTTCGATGCAAGAAAGAAACCCTCGTCTCCAAAAATGGAAATTTATCTGACAAAAGATTACAACAACGAAAAAGAAGCGCGTGCGTTTGCGGAAAAAATAAAGGAAGTTAAAATATCAGATTTAGCCTCGGAAATAAATTTAGACTTTTCAAATAAGCATATTGAAATAAAAGTCGATAAAAATAAATTAAGGCACGCGCACATTTCTTTGAAAACTGTTATAGACAGATTAAATGAATTTGGATACAAATCCAAGGAAAAAAGCGATTCAATTTCATTAAATGTCTCAGATATGGATTTCAAGGAAATTTACAAGTTGAAGGAAAAAATAAAGAAAGAAATAATTTCAGGAGTTAAGGGAGTCGCGCAAATCTTGATTGTAAAGAGAGACAAAGATTTCGTCGTTACAACTCTTGGAACGAATCTGAAGAAAATAATTACTTTGAAAGAAGTCGACAAGAACAAAACATATTCAAATGATTTCTATGAGATGGCTGGAATTTTCGGAATTGAAGTTGCAAGACAATTAATAATAGAAGAAATAAATAAAGTCCTGAGCACTCAAGGATTGGATATTAACTTGAGGCATTTGGAACTTGCCGCTGATTCAATGACAAGCATAGGAGAAGTCAAGGGTATAACAAGAATGGGAATCATCGCGCAGAAATCTTCCATACTTGCAAGAGCAACATTTGAAACTCCAGTAAAACAATTCGTAAATGCATCAGTGAAAGGAAGCAAGGATAAACTGGCGAGTGTAATAGAAAATATAATCTTGAATCAGCCGGTTCCCGTCGGAACAGGTCTCCCTGGTTTGCTTGTAAAAGTCGTCGGTCCAATGGTAAAACCTGAAAGCGAATTGAAAAGGGCAAAAAAAGAAGTTGTCGAAAGAGTAAATGAATAATTAACAGAATATTTATAAAACGTTTTCGCCAATCTAATTCAAAGATGATGAATACTATTAATATGCAGGATATGCGTTATTTGAATTTGTTCTCCAAAACTGCAGGGGTTTCAACAAGATACTGCTTCAAACACAACGATTTCATAATCTTTGCCGTTCCAAAAAATCTCGTATCAAAAGCAATAGGAGAAAATGGAAGAAATGTAAAAAGAATGAGCGAAATTCTTGGAAGAAAAATAAAAGTTGTAGCAGCCCCAGAAACCCAAAATGAAGAAAAAAGATTCATAGAAGATATCGTAAGTCCTGTTGGTTTCAAAGACATCGAAATAAGCGCAAAAGAGATAGTAATAATTGCTGGTTCCCAAAACAAAGCCGCATTGATAGGAAGAAACAAAAGAAGATTGCTTGAACTGCAGAAAATAGCAGAAGATTTTCTCGGAAAAGACTTGAGAATTAATTAACAATTTCTTAAAGAAATGTTTATAAATCATTTTCATCAAAGATAAATAGGACTGAAATTCCAGCGAATTTCGTCAATGTAAATTCAGAAAAGATTAATATGGGTATAAAAAACGCGCTGAAACTTATAAAAGACAGGAAAAAGCTTAGATGGAAGGATTTCAAATACAAGGCTAGAACCCTCGGGCTTTACGCAAAAGCGGATCCTCTCGAAGGAAAAAATCAAGCGAAGGGAATTGTCCTGCAAAAAGTTCAGAAGGAAGCAAAACAGCCAAACTCTGCGATGAGAAAATGTTGCAAAGTTCAGCTGACAAAGAACGGAAAGACTGTTACGGCATTTATTCCTGGAAATCTTGCGCAAAGATTCATCGATGAGCACGATGAAGTTATGATTGAAAGAATCGGTGGAAAACAAGGAAGAAGCAAGGGTGATATTCCCGGCGTCAGATTCAAAGTAATAAAAGTAAACGATCAGCCTCTGCATCTTTTATGGCAGGGAAAAATCGAGAAGGGTAGAAGATGAGATTCGTTTGCAATGATTGCGATTCTCTGGTTCCAGAAAGCGAAGCTATCATTGACTCGTTCGACGATGGAATTCTTTTTTTCTGCGAAAGTTGTTTTAATAAATTAAAAGACGAAGAAGAAGCTGAAGAATAAAATG
>CAYINP010000048.1:0-4615 GCA_964364785.1 Candidatus Woesearchaeota archaeon
AACGACTTTGATGTCTGCAAACGGATTAAAAAGAAGATGGGTCGGGATTGACATAAGCCCAACGTCGTGCAAAGTTATGGCAAAAAGGTTAAAAGAAGAATTTAAAATTAAAGTTCAAGTGATAAGGGGAAAAGTTGATGCAAATTATGTCAAGAAACTTGAACCATTTGAATTTCAAAACTGGGTAATCATTGATAAGTTTCTCGGAACGATAAGCAGAACAAAATCAAATGATATGGGTGTGGATGGTTTTACGCCCTTTGTAACTGGGGGTTTTCCCATTCAAGTCAAGCAAAGCGAAGGCGTCGGGAGAAATGTAATAGATAATTTTGAAACTGCAATAAGAAGAATGAACAAAAAGAAAGGATATATCGTCGCACTTTCTTTTGGAAAGGGAGCGGTTGAAGAAGTGGCGAGAGTGAAAAATCAGGAAAATATTGATATTATTTTGAGAACCGCCGAAGATTTGATAAACGGAAAAATTGAAGATTAATTTTTTATTAAATTTATGAACCTTTAAGAAAATCTTATTTTTTAGTAAGAGATTTTCCTATGAGAAAAACGATAGCAATAATAAAAACAATTATTATAGTTGTTGAATAAACATCCAAAGATTGTTTTATTACTAAAAAAACTATTGTGGAAAATGTTAAAATCATAAAAACAAAGATTAATACATTTGGTTCGCTATTGATTTTTTGTAATGCTTTTCTTAAAAGTTCTTTTATAGTTTCTGGGGTAATTGGCTTAACTGAACTTTCTTCCATAAAAAATAGCAATAATCCCGACTATTGCTAAAACAAGAGGGATTAACCAACTCCTTGTGATTGATGATGTGTAAAACCACAATCCAGAAGTAATTAATGCACCGCCCAAAGCCCCAGAAAGAACTCTTTGCCATAATGTTGCCATTTCTTCACTAGGATTTTCTTCTTTTAAAGTATTTTGTTTTTTCATTTTTCTTTATTTTTTCGCTTATTTATCAACCGATAACTTCACAGAACCCAAAACGGCAAGCTTTATAAAGGCGAAAACTTTATAAACCATACGTTAAAATTTCATTCTAAAAAATGGCTCTTGTGAAAAAATGTCCTGAATGCGGAAGCGTGAATCTTACTTATGATGCAAATCTCGGGGAAGTCATATGCAATGATTGTGGTTTAGTCGTCGAAGAAAAAATGGTTGACACGGGAATTGATTTGTCTGGAAAATTTGACAAGTCTGAAAAGAAAGGGCGTGGCGGTGCTCCAATTTCAATACAAAAATTTGACAAAGGATTGACAACCAACGTCGGAGAAATCTCAGACATTTACAAATTAGAGGCGGGACAGACAAGAAAATTCTTAAGATTAAAAAAGTGGCAAGAACGTGTTTCCACAAGCATTGAAAGAAATTTGAGATTGGCAATGGCTGAACTTAGGGTTATTGCATCTTATTTGAATCTTCCGAATGTCGTAAGAGACGACGCTGCAAGAGTTTACAACTACGTTCTTCAACGTGGCTTGGTAAGAGGAAGAAGTATGGAATCTGTAATTGCGGCTTGCTTGTATACTGCTTGCAGAACTTACAACATTCCAAGAACTCTCGACGAAATGGCAACAGCTTCCGATGTTGAGAGAAAAGAAATTGGAAGAACCTACAGATTCATAATAAGAAAGCTAGGAATAAAAGTAAAACAATCATCTCCGAAAGATTACATCGCAAGATTTTCCTCGGTTTTAAAACTCTCTCCAAAAACACAGAACGATGCTCTTAAGATTTTAAAAAATGCGGAAGAAGTTGAATTGACTTCTGGACGCGGTCCCGCTGGAATCTCCGCAGCCGCTTTGTACGTCGCTGCGTTGATGAACGACGAGAAAAAAACCCAGAGAGAAGTTGCTGACATTGCGGGAATAACTGAAGTTACAATAAGAAATCGTTACAAGGAACTAATTGAAAAATTAAATCTCGAAGACAAAATAAGACAGAAGGAAAAAGAGCTCGCAACGAAAAGATAATTTTTATCTCTAAATAAATATTTGGAATCTAATAAACCAAGATTAAAATTGTTTTACATTAATATTTTTCTTATCAGTGGAACACATTAATCTGGCGAGCACAATATTTTAAAAACTAATTTAAATTTCCTTTTTTAAGGGAGGGGTTGATAAGTTCCTTAAGGGAAAGTTACGCGAAGAAAACCGTAGGTTGTCTCGCGCGGGTATGCCGGAGTGGTCAAACGGGCTGGATTAAGGCTCCAGTAGCTTAGTGCTTGCGAAGGTTCGATCCCTTCTACCCGCATTTGTTTCTACAAAAAAGGGAGTTAAGTGAATATTCTCAAAACTCTATAAACGCTTCTACCCGACCCGCATTACATCGTCCCAGATTTTTTCTTGATGGGTTCTACGGAAACACCATTCTTTTTTGCCAGAAGTTGTTTGACGGAACCCATTTTTTCTTCTAAATCAAAAACGCCTTCGCCATTAATATCTTTATATTGCGCTTCCGTCAAAATCCCATCCTGATAAAGTTCATCAATAAATTGTTTATGCTTTGAATATTTTTCATTTAACTGTGAGTCTGTCAATTTCAAAATTTGTTGATAAGCCGTTTCAGAAGTCCACTTTGTCCTTGGAGATTGTGTAGCTGGTGTGCCAGGTTTTATTATAATATTTTCCCCAGGTTTTGCGAGATAAATAACACCTCCAACAGAGGCATCGCCCGTTCTATATTTTTCATTTGCTTCCAAAAACGCCGTTTTATCATTCTTAAAGTTCACTTTAACACTCTGAATATTTTTCTCCCAAACAGAATCAAGATTACAGTTTTGTGGAGTTATTATCAATCCTTTCAGTAAGCTAGTTTCACACTTCCAAGTCTTCACTTCAACACCAGAATTAGTATTTCCGCCAGCCACATTCGTCGTCGCTGTTTGTGCCCTTTCTATTTCTCCGCGCCTCATTTCAACAAGCCCCACATAAGCATCTGCCCTCAGCATTATAAGTCTCGCTCTATCTGAATTCAAAAACATTTTCGCAATCAAATCAGTGGTAATATAATTTATCTTAGCCAAATTATCTCCTTTAAAGGAATTTATTTTGTCCGTCGCTTCCTTTATTTCAATATATTGCCCTTCTTTTTTTAATTGGTCAACAAAATTATCTCCTGTAGCTTTCAGCGTCGCATTTTCAATTTCCGTTGAAGTAATAACTTTCTTCACACTGTCTTGATCCAAATAACATTTCAGTTTTCCTGATGCATCACAAGTTCCAACTTGAACCCATCTGCTCTTTTCTCCATCGGCAAATGCATCTGTTCCTCTCCCGGGATTATCTGTGGAACAAACACGAACAATTTGTTGCGCGTAAAGATTGGGATCAATTAAATCTTGCGCGGCGTCTTGCAAGTTTGGATTTATCAAGCTGTAAACACTCGGCGTTCCTGAAACGCACTCGCTCTCAGATTTAATGTCTGTTTGCCCGGCTTGATCTTGAGAATATTTGTCTTTCAAATAATCCAAACCAAAGTCTGTGGAAACACGATTAAATCCGCATTCCTCTTGCCCGTTCACATTTATGCAAAGTTCTTGATATCCGCTCGGAGCGGTAAAGTCTCGAGTTTCAGATGCAATTTCTCCGGGAGGAATAAATCCGTCTGCAATTTTTATTGTCTGAGCCGCGTTGAAAAACGAACCAGTTTGTGGAGTCTTCAAATAAACGCTGTAAAATGCTCCGGAATTTCTGACCCCATTTGTTTGAAGCGTTCCTTCTCCGGCAAACACGTGATAAAATACTTTATATCTTGAAGTGGCTGGGATTGTAGCTGTCGTGTAAGGGCTTTCCGAAAACCAAGCAGTGTATTGCGGCGGCGATTCTGGTTCAATTAATGAATCAAAGAAATTGACATCAGGATAACTTGCCGAAACAAAATTCCTGCAAACCGCGTGTCCAACTTCTGTTAAAACTCCTGTTTTGAAAGCTTCAAAAGAAGCTGCGCCATAATAATTTGTCATATAATCAATGGACCTTTGAGAGTTCTCCCAAGCGGACGCGACTCCCAAATATTCTCCTCCGCCTCTTCCAGTTTGTCCTTGAACTATTTCAAATATTTTTGGAACAATTATTCCTGCAACTGGTTGCGCTTGGCTCCAGAAGAAATCACAAAGATAAATGCTATGAATTTCATCGCAAATTCCGACTGTTTCCCCAGTTTCCAAATTTGTTTGCAAACAATCTCTGTAATTTTTCTGCACGGAAACGAATCCGTCAATTCCCGCTTTTATTCCTGAAAGGCAAACTGGAACAACGATATCTTCTCTTGCATTAGGCAAGCACAAAGCCGCGCTTCCAATTATTCCAGATTGTATGACATCAGGAACAGTAAATGTTCCTCCAAGATTGCATCTGCTCGACGGGCAAACAACTGGGTCGCACGCGTTGAATAAAACAAGGCATTCTTTCGGCGACATAAAATCTTGGCATTGAATGTCTGGAGTTCCCACAGAAGGCGTTCCAACATCGACAAATTCCTTTAATATGCTTACTTTTTTAACGCCCTGTGAATGTTGCCTCGCTGCATCTTCAACTGCTTCCATTGCATCTGAAACCAATTTTTGAGTCTCGCTTGGATTCAACCC
>CAYINP010000049.1:0-4600 GCA_964364785.1 Candidatus Woesearchaeota archaeon
AAATTCTTAAAAACTATTTTTACCTTTTTTATTTATGGAAGAGGTTGAATATATAAGACTTGCAAAAGAAACTGAGATATGCAAGAATTGCAAGAACATCGTCGTGGGAAAAGGAAATTTAAATGCGGAGATAATGTTCGTCGGAGAAGCTCCAGGAAGAAACGAGGATGAGCAAGGACTGCCGTTTGTCGGCGCTGCAGGGAAAAACCTTGACAAGCTTCTAGAAAAAGTTGGATTGAGCCTTGAGAATGTTTATATCGCAAATATATTGAAATGCAGACCGCCTGAAAACAGAAATCCTCTTCCTGAGGAAATAAAGGCACACACGCCTTGGCTCGTTGAGCAAATAAAACAGATAAAACCAAAGGTTATTTGCTCCCTTGGAAATTATTCCACAAAATTCTTTTTTTCCGATGGCAAAATTGAAGAAATGGATAAAGTGCCCGGAATAACGCAAATTCATGGCAAACCAAGAGAGATGGAATTTCACGGATTGAAAATAAGACTTATTCCATTGTTTCATCCTGCGGCGATAATTTACAACAGAAAATTAATTGACTTGTGGGAAGAAGATATGGAAATTGTGAAAGCGGAAATAAATCAGAAGAGATTATTTTAAAATGTACGATACGACGAAGCCTTACACGGAGAAAATCCTGAGAATTGTGAATGAGACTAGGCATAATGACTGGTACCTTCCAGAAGGTTCAACAGACGGGATTGGGACAAAAGGGGGTTTATCATTGGAGACAGAGAACTTTTGAAAACGCGGCTTTGGATGCTCTGGCGATGAATCTGAATGATTTGGCTGTTATGAGAAGAGAAGCCAAGAAATTGCATAATCATATAATAATTCAAGAAGAAGATGAAGAAGCAATCCTCGAGGTTATAGGAACTCTCGGCGCGGAATGCAAGAAGAGAGGAATAATTATGGATTCTGGGGAGACGTCAATCCAAGATAATATAATCGGCTTCGATGTCAGCGTTACAATTACTGGAGAGATGACTAGAAAATCCGACAATAAATTTGCTTCTGGAGATTATTTAATTGGAATTCAAAGCAGCGGATTGCATTCCAACGGATTTACGAGAGTCAGAAAAGTTTTTGGCGAAGAACTTAGAAAAGAATTCGTAGAGCCGACACAGATTTATTATGATACTTTGATAAGCTTGATTAAAGATGGCGCGAGAATAAATGGCATGGCTCATATAACTGGAGGAGCTTATGCAAAAAATTTGAAAAATCCTCTTGGGAAAAATCTTGATGTGTTCATTGAACGAAACCCTGATTTAAAACCCCAATCTATTTTTTATGAAATAAAAGAAAGAGGAGAATTTACCGACGAGGAAATGTATAAAACTTTCAATTGTGGAGTTGGCTTTGTTCTTTCCGTTCCAAAAACCAGCAATGGAGATTTGAGAGAAATTATTGAGAGACTTACTTTTGAAAATGGAACACACGCATATATTTTTGGAGAAGTTACAAACGGAAATGGAAATGTTAGAATACAATCATCTTTCAGCGATGGGGAAATTGTCTTGTAAATTGTCTCGCTTCACTTCGTTTGCGAGGATATTGGTGGCTTAAAATATCTTGCACTTTTTTATTTATCGGCTACGATAGAATTATTCCTTAAAAATTTTCCAAAATTCAAAAACTTATAGTGTGCATCCTTTGTTTTTGAATTGCACTTTGGGCAGATTTCTTTGAGAGTATATGTTTCACAATTGGGACAGCGACGGAGTTTCATTCCAAGCTTTCCAAATATTCCCTTAGAATCGGATGAAGCTCTGTTTCGAAATGCTCTTCAACTTCACTAGGAGAAATCCATTTCATTTCCTCAAATTCGTCGGAGAGTTTTTCTTTTCCGCTTATTAATTCGCAAAGATAATATACTGAAAATAATTTTCCTTCATTTCTCAAGTGGGTTTCGGCGAAGATTGAGCCAAGACTCTCAACCCTTAAACCTGTTTTTTCCTTTATTCCTAATTTTATTGCTTCTTCCAAATCTTGCTCGTAGTCTATTTTTGCTCCGGGAAAGCACCAAGTCAATCCAGTTATGTAAGCCTGCTTTTTTCTCTTTGCTATGAGTATTTTCTTGTTTTCAGTGTCAAAGACAATTCCAAGGGCAAGATTCAAAGGCACCTCTGCTTCAATCATATGACTTATGTTCGTCATAGATTTACGGAGTCGTTTTCTTTTTTAAAACTTATGATGGAACCATCTTGAACAATACCGAAAAACTTTTTTTGCTTTTACTTCTCTCTAATGCTAAATTCGGCTTTATTTTCTCTCGCTTTTTTTTCAATTTTTTCAAGAATTTCCCTTAACATTACGGACGCTTTTTTTATGTCGTCGGAAACAGTCTGAATCGTATATCTTCCTGCCGCGAGATATTTTACTTCTGCCTTGAAATCAAAGTCAAAAACTTTTTTTATAATTTCAATTCCGTCGGGAGAATCGGATTTCAAAAATATTTCTTTTTTTGCAACGGCTCTTTTTGTTTTCTGGACGTTTAGAATCTCCAGAATTTTCTCAGCGTCTTTTCCGACGAGCTTTTCAAGTTTTTTTGGATTTGTTTTTATTTCAATAAAGAAATCAGATATTGAATCCTCCGCCTTGATTTTTTCTATAATTTTTTCCGTTTTATCTCCAAGGACTTTTTTCAGGATGCTCGTATAGGCCCTTTCTTGATTGTATCTGTCGAGAACTTCTTTTTTCTCCTTAACGGTAACACGCCTTAATGAAAGTTCAAAATTTCCTCTTTCTGAAATTCTTAAAATTTTACAAACTATTTTCTTTTTTGGGACAACGTAATCGCGAAGGTTTCTTATTCTTCCTGGCGCGATTTCATAAACTGCGATGCTACCTTCTCTTCCGTTGTCAAGTGTCACAAATACTGTCGTGCCTTCTATTCTTTCCACAGTGCATAGAACATTATCTCCTAATTCCAATTCCATTTAATTTCTAAAGAAAAACGGTTTTTAAGGTTTTTATTGAACGTTGAAATGCTTTTTTAGAATTCTTAACTGCGAGAAAATTCTGTCTTTTTCCCTCATCGCTCTTTTGTCTTGCTTGTTTTTTTCCATATGTTTTAAGACACGAGCCAATTTTTTCCCGACGTTTTCTATGTCTGGATTTGCGTATTTTCCTTTTTCTTTTAAAATCTTTGAAATTTTCTTTCCGTGCTCTTTTGAATGTATATTCTGTTTTCTTAACGCTTCTCCGATTTTCTCTGAAGTCAAGCCTTTTTCAGCAAATTCCAAAACCATTTTCTCGAATTCAGGAGCAGAAACTTTTTTAGATTCAACTTTTTTTACTTTCTCCACGGTTTTTTCTTTCTTTCTTTCTGACTTCTTTGGCATGGTAAGACACCAACGGTTTCTTGACCGTCAACTTCCCTTATATTTGGATTCAAAATTTATTTTTAAACCTTTGTTTTTGAATTTTCTAAACTTATTTAAATACAAATTGCCTGAGTGAAAAATAAGAAAAACTTCCAGTTTTTCAATCATAAAAGGCGATTGGCATACGCATCGCAAAAAGAGATTTTACAATGGGGAAAATTATAGGTGTGCTTAGCTTGAAGGGTGGTGTTGGAAAAACATCCAGCGTCGTGGCTTTGGGAGACGCGATGGCAGATTTCGGAAAAAAAGTTTTGCTTATTGACGGGAATTTTTCCGCTCCAAATCTCGGATTGCATTTGAATATCATTGACCCTTCGGTGACTCTGAATCACGTTCTTGCGAGGAAAACTCATATTAAAGATTCGATTCATAAAGCTGGAAAATTCGATGTTATTCCATCGTCTGTTTTTAATAATTTGAAATTAAATCCTTTGGAAATTCGCGATAAAATAAAACCCTTGAAGAAAAGATATGATTTTACATTGATTGATTCTTCTCCTGCATTGGGAGAAGAAATGCTTGGAGTTATGCTTGCTTCCGACGGAGTTGTTATTGTAACGACGCCCGATGTTCCTTCACTGAGCACGGTTTTGAAAGTTGGGAGAATTGCAAGAAGGAGGGAAATTCCTATCTTGGGAATTATAATAAACAAAGCTCATGACAAAGATTTTGATTTGTCAATTGAAGAAATTGAGGAAACAACTGGAATGCCCGTTTTAGCCATTATTCCTTATGATTTAAATTTCCAGAAATCTCTTTCAAAATCCGAGCCATCAACAAGTCATAATCCGAAATCAAAAGCAAGCATTGAATACAAGAAACTTGCAGGGATTCTCGTCGGTAAAAAATACAAAGATGCAAGTTTGTTTAACCGAGCAAAAAACTTTTTTAAAGTTCCTCCGAAGAAACAAGAAATAAATCGAGAGATTTATTATCACAGAGTTTTTGGGTGATTATATGTTTTTTGCCCAGAAAGATTTTTTTTTGAAAATTCTAAAACAGATTTCAATTAATATCATTACCAATCCGAATATCAAGCCGATTAAATATATCTGTTCACCTGTTTTTATAAGAAAATAAATCATTATTGATGAAAATATAATTAGTGTTAGCGTTGGAAGGATTACTCCCGCGCTTGCAAATCCTATTAAAAATTCTTATCCCAATGGAGAATGTCCAGATTGTGGAGAAG
>CAYINP010000050.1:0-4497 GCA_964364785.1 Candidatus Woesearchaeota archaeon
CTCCTCAGAAGAATTTTCATCAACTATTCCTTCGGCTTCGCCATAGACGCTTGTTGTTGAAGCGTAAAGAAATCTTCTTACTCTCGCATGCATTGCTGCGTTAACAACATTCCAAGTTCCTTCATAAACAACGCGATGAGTTAAGGAAGGATTATTTATCGTCGACGGCGCATCAGTCACGGAAGCAAGATGAATCACTATATCGATGTCTTTCACCGCATCTTTTATTTTTATTATGTCGTTTATATCTCCCTCGATAAATTCAAATCGCACATGTGTTTTTGGCAAATCAAAAAGCGATGAAAATCTTTGCGTCGAAAAATCATCGTAAATTCTTAGAAGTTCAACATCTGCTCTTTTGGAATATTCACGAATCAATTTTGAACCGATGTGCCCCAAACCTCCAGTCACTAGAATTTTTAGAGCCATTTCCAAAATAAAAATAAATTGTATTTAAGCATTATGAAGATGAAAACTGTAATAATGTTTATATAATGCCTTCTTAAGGAGAGATAATGAAATATAATCTTGAAGTAATCATCGGAGATGAAAACAGAAGAAATTTTCTAAATAGATTAAGAAATATCAACTGGAGAACTGCGAGTGCTGATACTTTTTCAATGATTACTTTTTCATTTATAGTTGAAGCCCCAAGGGAATTAGCTATTGGACTTAGTTTGGAAGAAACATTTTATACAAGAGCTTTGGGTGTTCCAATAGATTTATTCATTGGACGACCATATGGAATTTATTTAGATTGGTTAAGAAAAAAGGCGAATGTTGAGAAAGTCAACGGTTTGATTAATATTAAAAGACTAAAAAGAATTTTAGTAGATACTTTTGCTTTCACAACCGCAATGGCGCCCGTATATTCTGCCGCACTTTATTTATCTGGTGTTGATTTCAAAACGGGCGTGGCTGCAGTTGCTTCAGGCGCGGCATATTCCTTATTTCAAGGAGCGCCTTATGGATTATATAATACTTTTATCAGAGAAAAATTTAGAGTAAAGAATAATTCCTGAATATATATTTTTGAAGATGACAATGCTTAAATATAAACTTATTTGAAAATTCAGATGCCTCAAGAATTTCCTAGAAAAGAATTATGGGTTTATACTTCTAAAAATCCGTTAAATGCACAGACTCAAGTTTCCGCATTAAAAGATAAAGAAATAATTTTAACAAATGGATTTAAAGAATATGCCCAAGGAAGATGGGATTCTGATAATAGGGGATGGACAAGTTCCATTATTCCTTCGTCAATTGATGTTGAATGTAATGAAGATTCAATGATTATACATTGCGGACTAAGCGAATACAAGCATCTTCTTGGAATGGTAAAATTAGCACTTCAAAATAAAACAATACCACACCAAGATTATATTGGAGGATTGAGCACAGAAATAATGCCGTTAACTTCTGATAGAATGTTTTGTCTGGAGAAAAGAGTTAAAGGAACTCAACATGGGTTGGGTTTTTGGGATATACCTACTGCAAGTCAAAATGCGCAAATGTGGCTTGACAGAGTTCCAAAAGAACTTTCTGGTTTGGTAAAAGATTTATTTGATATGGATGGATTTCCAAGATGGAATTTTATTAGAAATATGAATTTTAAACCAGAGGAAATTGGAGAAATATTTTATACGGGTTTTTCAAAGGGAGCGGAAGTTAGTTTGGACACTCAATATAATGGATTCACCAAAGTTGATTTAGAATCTGGGATTATTGCAAAGAGGTTAGAAGACAAAAAGCCAAACGTATTATTTTACAAGTTGGAAGATTTGCCAGAAGTCTTTGATTCTATTGGAAAAAACGGGGAACGCGGCGAAAAAGTTAAGGAAGATATTTATGGAAACGTTCCGACGGCAAACGAACAAACAAATGGCTTTGCAATAATTGATGATTGCCTTGGTACTCTTTTAAGCAATACAAGTCATCTCAGAGGAAATCAATCTTACGGTGAAGCTTTAGAAGTTTTGCGAGAAAAAGGATATTCCATAAATTTAGTCCCGCATGGAAAAACACATCTGGCAGATTTAAAATAATTTTTTCATTAAAAATTTAAGAATATATTCAAATTCTATTTTGTTTTTCAACATAAAATCCAATAGTCTTTTCAAGTCCTTCATCAAAAGAAATTTTTGGATACCATCCTGTTGCTTCCTTAAATTTGGAAAAATCCGCAACAAAATTTCTTTTGTTTATATCATGTTCTCCCTCTGGAAAAGGCGTGCGTTCTATTACAACAGATTTTCCAGTCATTGCTTCAGTTATCTTTTTTATTTTCTCGACAACTTCATTCATTGTTCTTCCTTCTCCGGAACCGAGAATATAGGATTGTCCGTTTGTATTTTCCGAAAGAGCTGCGATAATAAAAGCATCAACATAATTTTGCACGTAACAGTAATCTCTTATAAATTCTCCAGAACCAAACACTGTCAAGACTTCTCCGCGCAAAGCGCGTCCAACCATAAAATTCAAGACGCCGCGGTTCGGGTTATCAATTTTTTGTAATTCTCCAAAAATGTTTGAAACTCTAAGGGTGCAAGATTTCAATCCGTTTCGAGAATATATCTGAAGATATTTTTCCGCCAATAATTTATTAGCATCGTAGATTGACAAAGGAAGTTCAGGATGATTCTCTCCTGCTGGAATTTTCAAAGGAAGTCCTATGACTGTTGTTGTACTAGCGAAGATTATCTTTATATTTGGATTTTCCCTTTTGCACACTTCAAGCAAAGTCAAAAGCCCAAGAATATCACTCATTAAATCTTCCCTAGAATTTAGCATTGATTTTTTTAAATCTGTTTGCCATGCAAGATGGAAAATATAGTCTTTGTTTTTTATTGCATCAGAAACATCAGACTCATTTGTCAAATTGCCTTCAACAAATTTTATTTTGTGCTCAACTTCTTTAAGATTGTCCCTATTTTTTCCTATTCTTGTTAAAACTGTAACGTTTGAATTTAGCTCGATCAATCTCTTCGCCAAATTTGACCCAAGAAAACCTGCACCGCCCGTCACGAGAACGTTCTTTCCAGACATTTGTTCAAAGATAAAACCCATTATTTCTGAATAGGAAAATTCTTTATAAGCATTATCGGAAAATAGTATATAACTAATCTTCATAATTTATTTAAACGATTTTCTCAATTTCCAGATATGGATTCTTTAATATGCAAAATATGCAATTCTGAAAAGCTCAGGAAATTTATTTCCTTCGGAAAAATGCCTGTTGCAAACGCTTTTCTCACAAAAGAGCAATTGGCAAAAATTGAATCTGGAATTTCAAAAGAATACACTTATGATATGGAAGTCGGATTTTGTGAAAATTGCAAAATGGTTCAGTTGATTAATATTGTTCCTTATGAAAAATACATAGTCCCGGACAATGCAGGAAAAACTCACTACGCGTTTTTTTCCTCAACTTCAAAAGCGCAGGAAGACCATTTTGCTGGAATAGCGAAGGAAATAGAAGAAAAATTTCTGAATCCTAATTCACAAGTTCTTGAGATAGGAAGCAATGATGGAATTTTTTTAAAGGCTTTCAAAAAACATAAAGTTCTTGGAATAGAGCCGAGCCAAAATGTTGCAGATATTGCACAAAAACAGGGAATTGAAACAGTTACAGAATTTTTTTCAGAAAGACTTGCAGAAAGAATCTCATTAAGAAAAGGAAAATTCAAGGCAATTTTTTCAGCCAATGTAATATTAAACATAATTGACTTGCATGATTTGCTTCGCGGAATAAATTATCTTCTTGAAGATGAGGGGGTTTTTATTTTTGAAGATCCTTATATGGTTGACATTCTTGAAAAAACATCATACGACCAAATATATGACGAGCATGTTTGGTATTTTACATTAAACTCTTTGGAAAATCTTTTACAAATGCACGGAATGGAAATCTTCGACGCGGAAAGGGCAGAAGTTCACGGAGGTTCCATGAAAGTTTACACATGCAAAAGAGGAAAAAGAAAAAAAACGGATAGATTGCACAAATATTTTTTAGAGGAAAAAGAAAAAAATGTTGACAAATTGCAACCCTATCTTGATTTTGCAAAAAGAACCGAAGAATCAAAAAATGAATTGTCAAAATTGCTTCGTGATTTAAAAACAAAGGGCAAGAAAATTGCAGGATATGCAGCAGCATCGAAAGGAACGATTGTTTTGAATTATTGCGGCGTTGGAAAAGAAGTTTTAGATTATATTTCTGATTCAACGCCATTCAAGCAGGGACTTTATAGTCCAGGAAAACATATTCCAATAGTTTCTCCCGATTATTTCCATAACGACAAAAATGTTGATTATGTTTTGCTTGGAGCGTGGAATCATTCGAAAGAAATAATGGGAAAAGAACAAGAGTTCATAAAACGCGGAGGAAAATTTATAGTGCATTATCCTAAGGCAAGAATATTGGAAACGGAAGAGAAAATAGAAAGTCATGCAGACACGACGCAAAGTTCAGAATTGATTGAAGGAGTTGAGGTAAAAAAA
>CAYINP010000051.1:0-4446 GCA_964364785.1 Candidatus Woesearchaeota archaeon
TCAAACTTTCTTGAATAAGGGATTTTCAATTCATCAAGTCTTTCTAATGCTTCGTTGCTTACTTCAATTGTTGGAGGCATAAATTTCCAATAAATTCAGGCTTTTTAAACCTCACTATTTAATCGGAAATCTCAAAATAGCTCCGATTCCAGAGAGGTTGAAAAACTGCTCTCCCTCGGTTGTTTCAAGAGAAACAATTTCAATCTTCGAGGAAATTCTCTCAGCTTCTTCTTTCAATTCTTTCGCAATTTCCTTATCAACATTCTTAGAAAGAATAAGCAAATCAACAGCTCCGTATTCTAATGCTTTCTTAACATCTTTTTCTCCATAAACTGCAAGATTCGGTTTTTCCCCAAGAGTCTCAAAAAACTTGTCAAGTATTTTTTTCTCTTTTATTATTTCCTGGCTCGCAAGAATATCCTGCGCTTTTGTAACAAGATTTCTCAATCCAGATTCATCGGCATCTCCGATATCCAAAACTCCAATTACTTTTTCTCTGAGTTTTGTCGGCAAATATTCCCCCTCGATAAATTCATCTTTCGTTGGAATCGGTCCTCCAATCAAAATTCCTTTCAATCTCGGCATTTCAAAAAATACCTTTTTCATTTCTTCAGCTATTCTTTTGTAAAAATCTTTTGTAAGTCCTTCGGTAATTCTATGAAATCTTTGCGAAGATTGCCCTCCCGCACGAACTTTGCTCGGAATTCCAGAAGTCATCTTGTGAAGTTGCTCTATTCTCTTTCCTTCAAGCAATCCGATTGCAGCATCTTTTCTGTCCATTACAAGAAGTCCAAAAACCTCGTCAATTTCAAGCATATCTCTCAGCGGTTGAATTACAAATTCTTTGTCGCATCTGTAAATTCTTGTTTTCAAAGGCATCGGCGGAATAACTTCCCACAATCTCAAATCGCTTTGCCCTTCCGTCTTCGAAACATTTCCGCAAAAAAGCGCAACGCCGTTATCAGGAGTTTTCTTAAAAGTTTTCAATTGCCTTGAAACCTTATCAAGAGCATCGCCGACATTCTTTCTCGTCGCCGTCGATTTAATATTCTTCGCCGTCGATTTCTCGGTTTCAAGCTGGTCGACAACAGTGTAAAGATTCTGTCCAGAAGGAACATAAACTGTGATAAATTCCGTCTGCCTTCCCTTATATTTTTCCAGCTCGTCAAGAATTACTTCAAGCTCTTCTTTGGTTGTGATTGGCATAAAATTAGACAGATGAAATATTTATAAAGGTAAGTTTGAAGAAGTTAAAATGAAAAGAATGGAAAAGATTCTAAACGGGCTAGAAGGATTCAAGGATGGATCACTATCAATTTTAATGTTAGAGGGGATAAACCCACATATGAGCTTATACTCAGATTATGACGAAAGAATAAGATTAGATAAAGACTACAGTAAGGGTTTTTCAATCGGAGCATGGAGCGTTTTAACAACAGGATCTGTAATTGGAGGACTATCGCTGGCTTCCTTGTTGCTTTACATCAGTCGCAGATAAATCGAATTTAATTTCTAAACAAACCCCACTTTAAACTTTCCTTCTCTTATTTCCTTCACATTCAAAACATTCTTCAAATCGTCCAAAAAAAGTTTCAGTTTTTCCTTTTCTTTTTTCTCCAAAGTCAAAACGATTTCAGAATTCATCGCCTTTTTTTCTTTTGTTTTTTCCTGTCTAACTTTTGAAATCGTTTCAAGCATCAAATCAAAAACTTCGGAATCGTTTTTATTTTCTCTGACGTCAATTTTCCCAGCCAAATCGGCAAGATGAACGCTTTTTATCTTCTCATTTTTCAAAAAATGCCTCTGATAAATTTCTTCCGTGATAAAAGGAATTATCGGAGCATACAATTTTATCAACGTCAAAAAAGAGATATACAATGTGAAAAACGCAGATTCTTTTTCTTCTTTCGTTCCTGAATAAACTCTCTTCTTTACAATTTCCAAATAATTGTCACAAAAAATCTTCCAGAAAAAATTGTCTATTTCCAATCTTGCCTTGTGAATCTCGTACCTATCAAAACTCTCCGTGGTTTTTAAAATCAACTCGTTCAATTTGACAAGAAGCAATCTATCTGTTTCAACAAGTTTCGTCTTTTTCACCTTATAATTCTCCATATTCATAAAAACAAAATTCGCCGCATTCAACAATTTGTTAACAAGTTTTTTTCCTGTAACCAAATCTTTTTCTTGATATTCCATATCTTCTCCAAGTTTCGATGAAGCCGCCCAATATCTCAAAGCATCGGCACCGTATTCATTCATAACTTCCTGAGGATTCACAACATTTCCTTTTGACTTTGCCATCTTCTCTCCTTGCAATGTAACAAATCCTGAAATTGTAACATCACTCCAAGGGTTTTTTCCGTTAATCAATTGCGATTTCGCCATCGTGTAAAAAAGCCAGAAATTAATTATGTCTTGTGCCTGCGGTCTTAACGACATTGGAAATAATTTCTCTTGCAATCCAACAGGCATCAAACTAATTGAAAGTTGCGGTGACGAAGAACTTGTAAACCAAGTGTCAAAAACATCTCTATCAGGAACTGAATCTTTCGCTCCGCATTTTCCGCAAGGTTTCAACGGCTTGTGTTTGAAAGGATTTACTGGAAGCTGTTTCTCGTCGGCAAATATTGGATTTTGACATTTCTTGCAATACCAAACGGGAATCGGGACTCCGAAATGTCTTTGCCTTGAAATGCTCCAATCCCATTGCAATCCTTTTATCCAATTGTCTAACTTATACTTCATATGTTTTGGATGCCAATTTAATTTTCCGGAAGCTTTCAAAAAATCTTTTTTCCTGTCCAAATATTTTACATACCATTGCGGAGAATTAATTATTTCAATCGGCTCTCCGCTTCTTTCTCCAACTTGAACAATGTGTTTTATTCTCCTAGAGTTTTTTAATAAATTCAATTTTTTCAAATCTTCAACAATTGCCCTCCTCGCTTCCATAATTTTCATTCCATTGTATTTCTCCGATTTTTCATTCATCGTCCCATCGGGATTTATAATCATTTTAAGCGGCAATTCATATTTTTTGTACCATTCAATATCTGTCAAATCTCCAAATGTGCAGCACATTACAATTCCGGTTCCCTTTTCAATATCAACTTTCTCGTCTGAGAGTATTGGAACTTTAACATTGTAAATCGGCGTGTGCGCATATCTTCCAATTAATTTTTTATAACGTTTGTCTTTTGGATTTACAAAAACAGCGACGCACGCGCCCAAAAGTTCAGGACGCGTCGTAGCAATTATTATTTCTTCCTTGTCAGTTTTAAAAATCAAATCATTGAAAAAAGAATCCATTTCCTTGTCTTGAAGCTCCGCTTGCGCAATCGCAGTTTGAAAAACTGTATCCCATAAAACAGGAGATTCTCTTCTGTAAACAAGTTTCTTCTTCGCTAAATCCAAAAAACTTTTCTGTGAAACTTTCCTCGAGTTGTCATCAATTGTCGAATATAAAATATCAAAATCGCAAGACATTCCAATATTTTTCCAATCTTGAATAAAATCTGAAAGTTCCTTCTTCAAAAAATTAATGCAAATTTCAACTGCCTCTTCCCTTGTCTTTTTCCTCAAATCAATCCCAAGATTCTTCTGTATAAGTTTTTCCGTCGCCAATCCGTTGTCATCAGTTCCAAACGGATAAAAAACATTAAATCCGCGCATTCTCTTATATCTTGCAATAAAATCCTGTTGCGAATATGAAAATGCGTGCCCCATATGCATCTTTCCCGACAGAGTAGGGGGGGGCGTATCAATTGAATAAATCTTCCTCTTCGATTTAGAATCAAACTTGTAAATTTTTTCCTTTTCCCAGAATTTTCTGGTTTTCTCCTCGTTTTCTTTGAAACTATTCTCGGTCATCAATAAAAACCAGCAAAGAAATATTTAAATATTCTCCATAATCTTGTTTTTTATGAAAAGAAGATTGGAAGGAATGTTGGATGGGGTAAAAGTGGGATTTGTAGGTGAGAAAAAAATCACAGGCGGTACGAGAAATAGATATCTAGTTCATAATTTGATAGAAACAGACAAAGAATACAGACAGGGTTTTTACACTGGATGGAGTTCTATACCTCTCGCATGTATTTTTATTATGATACCGGCAGTGAGTCTAACAGTCTATGGTGCGGCATATTTAATAGAACATTACTTAAAATAATTCGCAACAAATTCCCATCCAATTAAAAGTTTCCTCCAAAATTCATTGTTTCACAGAAAAAGATAAGTTTTTATATTAATTGTTTTTTCTGAAGATATGGCAACAGACAACAAGATAAATCTCCCTGGAGGTTTCGGCGGTTTGATGAGATTCAACGAAGAATACGCAAGTTTTTTCAACCTTAAACCAATCCACGTTCTAGCATTCGTTCTCGCAATAGTTGCGTTCAGAATCGGCTTGGAGTTTGTGTATTAAAATGTTCCCTGGCTTGGATC
>CAYINP010000052.1:0-1125 GCA_964364785.1 Candidatus Woesearchaeota archaeon
TGCATTTATTTTTCCGTCTTCATTTTTTATCTTTTCGAGATATTTTTGCAGGGATTGGAGTGTGGAAGTCATTTTATTTTTTTTATTTTAACCGATTTAGGCATAACTGAAATTTTTCCAAGTTCCTCGTTGAATTTTAATCTTAACTTTTGAGAACAAATAATAGTAATATACATTTTTTTATTTCCATAAAAAACATCTATTTTTGAATTATCGCCATCGTCTATCTTCTCATGAATGTCTGTCCACTTGTTAACGTTAAACTTTCTGTAATTGCCTTTTTTATCAGGTGCATCAAAATTCCAATTAATTTTAAAAATCTTTGAAAAAATGGTGGACAAATTTTCCGCTACACTTGATTTCTTATCAAAAACATAGTAATTAAAATTATCCTGATTTCCAATCTCGTGCAAAATTATCTTTTTCATTTTATCTATCCCTTCTCAATCAAGTAATGAATATTAGGAGCAACATGATATTTTCCTTTTCTAATGTCTGCAATTGAAAGCCAGCGAACTTCTTGAATTGGAGGAATCGGTTTGATATCTTTTTTATTCAACAATTTTGCCTCGTAATGAATCAATAAAATGCACATTTCTTCCTTTGTTTGCGGATTTTTCCAAAGAATCATCGGACTTAATGGACGAATTATTTTTATCAATCCATTATTTTCTTCCTTTGTTTCCCTATGACAAGCTTCTTCCAAACTTTCAACTCCTTCTTCAATTGTTCCGCCGGGAAGTTTGTAAAAATCATCTTTATTATCTTTATTTACGAGTAATTTTCCCTTTTCAATTATCACGGGTCCCGAGGCGATAATGTATTTCACCATTTCTTTATGTCAAATTTATTTGATATCAAAATCATTTCCATGATTTTTTCTCCCCAAGAATAAAATCCCCATTTTTATTCGGCGCGTTTTCAAATACTCTTTCCCTAAAATCTTCGTCGCAACTCTTTCCGTCTTCTTCAACACGTTCAAAATCTTCGCGCTCAATAATCGGGTCGGGAATTTTTTCTTTTATTGTGGAAAGCTTTTTTGAGAAAGAATCCATTATGCTTTTCGCCTGTTTCTTGATATCTTCTCTTTCCTTTTCTGAAACCGAATGCCATAGAAAATCCATG
>CAYINP010000052.1:1225-4414 GCA_964364785.1 Candidatus Woesearchaeota archaeon
GCATTTATGCAAACCGTTTTTCCAATATTTTGTTTTCCAAAATGCTCGTGCATATGTCCACCGATGCAAAGCAAAGGCTGGTATTTTTCAACTAATTCGCGGGCAATCACGGAACCATAATGATATCCATATTTTGGAGAAGTTTTATCTGTAATCTTGTCCAAAGTGGTTTTAAAAGGAACATTATGTGGCATAAAAACAACCGGATTTTTCGCCTGCTGGAGAATTTTTGAAAGTCTTTTCTTTCTGGTATAATAATTATCTTTTTGTTCTTTCAATTCTTTCATTGTCAGTCTATCTTTGTCCTCTTTGTATTGTGGAACTTCTGGCCCCGAAACAACTCCATAACCTACAAAATCAAAACCTTCTAAAGTTTTTCTTTTGAAATGAACGTCTCTTAAATTATCAAGTCCTTTTATCAAATGAGAATAACGATTTTCCTTTTCTCTCTTGAATTTTGAATCCTTCTCTCCAAATTGATCCCAATTTCCTGGAACAACAAAAACAGGGACATCAAGAGAATTAAGAAATTCCAAAATTTTTCTTCCGTCTTTCCAAGATTTATCAAGCATTTTTTCGGCTTTTTCCTTTCCAATTATTTCATACCATTTCAATTCTGATTCTGGGTTTTTCATTTTTTCCCGAATTGCTTCAAAATAATATTTCCTCAAAGCATCGCTACAAAAATCTCCAGGCGCGATTATAGCATCAAAATCTTTGAAATGAATCATGGGTTTGTTTCCGTGCAAGTCGCCAATTGTAAGAATTTTCATTTTAAGGCGTCAATCTATCTCTGTCCCTCGGAAACATCGTCGCTTCTTTAACATTTTCAAGTCCGCAAATAATCTGCGTCAATCTCTCCAATCCAATGCTCCAACCTGCATGAGGCGGCGCGCCGAATCTGAAAGAATCAATGTAAGATTTAAAAGATTTTGGATTCAATCCTTTCGCTTTTATTTTTTCAGTCAAAAGTTCAGGAAGATGAATTCTTTGTCCCCCTGAAGAAATTTCCATTCCTCCGTAAAGCGCATCAAATCCTTCGGATAATTTCGCCTTGGGATTTTCTCCTTGAGGCATTATGTAAAAAGGTTTTAGGTTTGCAGACCAAGAATACGTGAAAACAATATCTCCCTTATGCATTTCACATAATTTCCTTTCCTGTTCTGGAGAAAAATCTTCTCCAATTTTACCATGAACTTTTTTTATCGCCTCCTCATATGAAATATAAACTCCCTTCGGAACTTTCAAATTTTTTATTCCCAAAACTTCAAGTTCTTTCTCATTGTTCTTCAAAACTTCCTTTACAATATGTTGAACAACTTCTTCAAGCATTTTCATTGCTGAAAACTGGTCCGCAAAAGCGACCTCAATATCCATCTGTCTTATTTCATTAATATGTCTCGTAGTGTTATGTTTTTCAGCTCTCCAAACAGGAGTTATCATGAAAGTTTTCTCCATCGAACACGCAAGCATTTGTTTGTATAACTGCGGGCTTTGAGCCAAGTAAGCTTTTTGCTCAAAATATTTTACCTCAAATAAATCTGTTCCACCCTCGGAAGAAGACGAAATTATACATGGCGGCTGCATCTCAATAAAATCCCTGTTGTAAAAAAATTCCCTGAATGAATTTGCAATTGTATTTTGAATTTTGAAAACTGCTTGAGTTTTCTTTCTGTGGAAATCCAAAAATCTGTAATCAAGTCTTTTCGGCATTTCCGTTTTAGAGTTGTCGGATTCATTGAAAGGAACGTCTATAGGCAAATCTTCAGCAGGATTCAAAACAATTATCTCGTCGGGAATTATTTCTTTTCCTCCAGGCGCCTGTTTTGAATCAACGACATTTCCAGAAACATAAATAACGGATTCCCTTGTAATCTTGTTCATCATGTCAAAAATCTTTTCCTCGACTTTTCCCTTGACGGCTGTAATCTGAATCAATCCCATCGCATCCCTCAAAAGCAAAAATCTAATTTTTCCAAGTTCCCTAGAATTGTGAACCCATCCTGCAACCTCAACGCTTTTCTTTTTCTCAGAAAAAACGTCTTCCATGTTCGTTCTGTTCTCGCTGAATTTTTTTAAGTCAAATGCCATGTTTGAGAAAAATAGAGCATATATTTAAAATTAACGGAGATTCAAAAGTGGCATTCTTACGTCCACAACAGAGAAAGTTTTATAAAAGATGTGGACGTATAGAAATTATGGCATATACCGAGGTAAAGAAAAAAAATAAAAATAAATACTTCTACAGAGTTAAGTCCGTGAGAAAAGATGAGAATGTTGGCAAGAAAAGGATTTATCTTGGCGTTAATTTGGGAAAAGCTGAATTGAAGGAAAAAGAGAAACAAGCGGACGAAGAACTTATGCTTCTTTCAACATTGCTTTTCCAGAATGAATTTAATGAACTGGAGAAAATAAAGGGTCGGCATATTTCATCAAAAGAATCAAAAGAAAACAAGTACGAAGCTTTCGTATCCCTCTTTACCTATGATTCCACAAATATTGAAGGGAATACTTTGACGCTGCAGGAGACCTCGCAGCTCCTGTTTGAAGGCATAAATCCAAGAAAATCTTTAAGAGAAATAAAAGAGGCGACAAATCACAAAAAAGCGTTTGATTTTATTCTAGATTATAAAAAAGACATATCTAAAGAATTTATTTTGAAATTGCATAAGCTAGTCACTGAAGACACATTAAATCTTGAATTGAAGAATCAAGAGGGAAGATATAGGATGATCCAAGTCTATATTAGGGGTGTTGAATGGATTCCAACAAAGCCCGAGAACGTCCCGAAGGAAATGGGTTCATTGCTTTCATGGTACACAAAAAATAAAAAAAAGCTGCATCCATTAATCCTGTCTGCCTATTTTCATTCGGCATTTGAAACCATTCATCCCTTCGTGGATGGAAATGGAAGAGTGGGAAGATTGCTGATGAATTTTATATTGCATAAAAATAAATATCCTATGATAAATATTCCAAATAAAAAAAAATATGTTTATTATAAGGTGCTTGAAAATTCTCAAGTTGAAGGAAACTTAAGACCATTGATTAAATTTTTATTTGACTTATTAAAGGAAGAGAGAATTAAGTTCTAAATTTTGCAGAATTCTATGTTCGTTCTGTTCTCGCTGAATTTTTTTAAGTCAAATTGTTTCATAAAAAAGAAAAAAGACAGAATTATTTAAAGGT
>CAYINP010000053.1:0-1847 GCA_964364785.1 Candidatus Woesearchaeota archaeon
TATTTCTTAAACTCATAAAAACCTGGGAGAAAATAACTATTTAAATCTTGCTATTTGTAACTACTATACAATTACTCTATTATCTCTTTCTCAAACTCATGCTGGTTGCTATTGCAACAAACAGCGAGGTAAATAGAAAATAATCGCTCTTAAAATACAATGATGCGATTGCTCCTAAAATCCCTAGAAAAATTACAACCTTGAACCACTTTTGTCCTTCATTCAATTCTTCCTTAGTCAATTTTGCAACAAATAAACCAATGGGAATTCCAAGCAGCAGAATAAAAATTCCAATAATCAATTCAAACATATCTTCTCTTATGCAAATATCTTTATAAATTTCTCTTTGAATCCCTTGTTATGGCAAAATATGGGACGCAAAGTCCGATAATAACTAAAGCAAAAAGTTTGGTTGTGGCTTGCGATGTGCCTTTTGAAAAATTTCCTGCTTTGCTGAGGGAAACCCGATCCATACAAGAAATCAAAGCCTACAAAATCCCTGCAAGAGCCGGGAGAAGAGGATGGGAAGAATGGAATAGAACTCTGAGAAGTTATACAAATAAGATTTCAATTTACGACCATCAAAAAGCTGGAACAGATGTTCCTGACACCCAAAGAGAATTTATGAGAGACGTGAAAGAATCGGGATTCAAAGCAGTTATATTATATCCTCGTCTTGAAGACAGTTCTGAAATACACGAAGCCCATATAATGGAAGCAATTGATGCGGGATTAAAAGTAATGGTCGGTGGAAAAATGACGCATCAACTTTTTAATCAAGAGCAATATGAAATGGCGTTAAGAATTTACGAAACCGCTTATAAAAACGGGATAAGAAATTTTGGACTCCCTGCAAATAGTATTTCAGATTTAAATTTTTCAGAAGTCATAAGAAAAAAATTCAATGAGGAGGTTGATTTTTTTCTTATTGGAATAGGTCTTCAAGGAGGAAGTCTGGAAGAAGTGGTAAAAATGTTTAACGGAACAAGATTCCACCCTATTGTTGGAAGACTTATTTACGAAGCCAAAGATATGAAACAAGCAGCTCTTGATTTAGCTTCTAAATTACACTAAAATTTAAATTCTCTTCTTCTCTAAAATTTTATGTACAAAAAATTTTTAATAATAGCAAGCAAGAATGACAAGGCAGGAATAAATATAACGACACAGTTATCCCAATTCAGAAAAAATCCCTTGACTTCAGTTTTGCAAAACGACGGGAAAGGTTTTGATTTTTATCTCATTGACGATGAAATAATTTACAATAAAAACCTCAGCATGGAAAAAATAAGCAAATATGATTTCATCGTCTTCGCTTCCAAACACTCTTCGGCAAAAGGAGAAAAGGCGATAACAATCCACACTCCTGGGAATTTCCACGAGGCAAAATACGGCGGAGAAATAGGAAAAATCTCAAAAGCCTCGGCATTATTTATGAAACAACTTTTTGAGAAATTAAAAGAAAATGCCGAAAAACATTCTCTGAAAGAATACGATGTGACAATGGAAGCGACACACCACGGTCCATTTATTAACAAACCGTGTTTATTTCTGGAAATAGGAAGCACGGAACACGAATATTCAGATAAACGCATTGGATTCATAGTTGCAAAAACTCTTTACGACGTGATGGATTCTTTTTATGAAAACAAGTATAACGAAATTGCAATTGCAATCGGCGGTCCGCATTACTGCCAAAATTTTAATAAAATCCAAGAAACTTCAAACGTCGCAATTTCTCATGTTATTCCATCTTACATTGGAGAAATAACAGAAGAAATAATTCTTGAAGCAATAAAAAAAACGGAAGAAGAAATTGACTTCGCTATTTTGGACTGGAAAGGTTT
>CAYINP010000053.1:1947-4307 GCA_964364785.1 Candidatus Woesearchaeota archaeon
ATTTTTCTTTATAAATTTTTATTCACTCTACCATCTATTTCTTTTCCACAAGTGTTGAAATCCCTCCCAAGCAACCATCAATCCAAGAAGAACCATTCCCAAGGAAATCAGAGCCAGAACATAATCTCCCGAACCAAAATAACCATTCGTTCTAAATGTAAGATAAAGCAACGCAGAAACCGTCGTCGCTAAAATAAAAACTGCAGGAATTAAAATAAATTTCACATTCATTTTCCTCGAAACAAAATACGAGGCAAGAGTTATCATCGTTATTGATGCAATGAGTTGATTTGAACTTCCGAATAATCTCCATAAAACTTCATACGAATTTGTAATTGCAAGAAGCCAAGCAGGAATCAAAATTAGCAGAGTTGTGAAAATTCTTCTTTTTTTCAATTTTGTAAAAAGGCTCTCGGAAATTATGAATCTCCCGAGTCTTGCCGAAGCGTCAGTCGTTGTTAGAATAAATTGATTTACCATTGAGGCTCCGATTAAACTCGCAACGCTGAAAGTTATGAAAGGAATTCCGACACTGCTTACAATATTTCCGTATCCTGAAGAAAATAAAACAATCCACCCTTTTCCAAGTTCTGTTTGGAAGGTTCCTTCTCCAACGCCCCAAGATAATCCTGCAATCGCGACAATAGTTACAAAAATTGCAAGTGTTGCTTCAAGAAGCATTCCTCCGTATCCTACAGATTTCCCATGCGATTCTTTTGCAAGCTGTTTGCTAGTTGTTCCAGAAGCAACAAGCCCGTGGAAACCAGAGATTGCCCCGCAGGCAACGGTAATGAATAAAATAGGCCACAGAGGAAGAATTGGATTTGAAATATAAGCTGGAGCATTTACTTCAGGTCTTACAATAAGGACGCTTACAATCCCAAGAAGCAAAAGAATTGAGAGATGAACCGCGCTCAAAAAATCCCTCGGTCTAAGAAGAATCCAAACAGGAACAATGGAAGCAACGCCTGCATAAATTATTATAAGTGTGATTAAGATGTTTCTCAACAAAATTGGATTCAAGAAAGTCAAATCAATTGGAAATTGGATTCCAACCCAAATTGAAAATAAAATTATAATCCAAGAAACTAATGCAGGGATTTTGTAATCCCATTTTAATTTCTCAACAGCATATCCAAAAAATATAGCGACAAAATTAATTGTAAGAAGCGGAATAATTAATTCTGTTTTGTTTGCAATGCTCTCCGCAGTTGAAACGCTGAAAACAGTTATTATGAGAACGAGTGTGACAAGAATCATTATTGCAAATAAAGTTCCAGCTCTTGAATTCAAAGTTCTTTTCGCAATGCTTGAAACGCCTTCGGCGTTGTTTCTGACGGAAACAATCAAGCTTGCGTAGTCGTGCATCGCTCCGATTAAAACGCTTCCGATTGCAACCCAAATTACAACGGGGAGCCATCCAAAATAACCGACAGCAAGAATCGGCCCGATTATGGGTCCCGCGCCGGCAATCGCCTCAAAGTGGTGTCCTATCAAAAAAAGCTTCTTCGACGGAGAAAAATCAACATTGTCTCTCTTCGTCACGGCAGGTGTTTTATTTCTGTCGTTTATTTTTAATCTTTTTTCAATGAATCTGCCGTAAAATCTATATCCAAGAAAAAACCAAATTGCAACCGCAAATATAATCCAGATTGAATTCAAATTAAATCACCTTTGAAGAAACAACGAAAAAGAGTTTATAATTTTATTTCTAACATTGAAATCAATCATCAGCATTAATAACTTCTCTGCAACCTTGATAAACCGGATTTCTTAAAGATTCTCTGGCTAAATTCAAGAAAAAATCATATGCAAATCTTGATTCAATATCATTTATTCTTCCATGTTTTACATCTTTCAAAGCATGTCCGATCCTAGATATGGTTTGTCCATTCCATCCTTTTAAACGATAACAAATTTCTTCATAAGCATATAATTTATCTTGAGTCCTTCTTGATATTAAAATCCCTTTTCCCGCTTCCCAACCTTTTTTAATTCTTTCACCTCTGCATGCCTTGGCAAAATAATCTCTAAACTCTTGGACATAGGATAATTTTTCTTCATCTAGTTGGAGGTTTCCTCTTGATGCTAAACCAAAAACACGAGAAACCTCTGAAGATAATGATGAGAGAACCAAATTATGTTCTCTTTCCTGATAAGCATTTTTCATAACATTTAGTTTATTTAATAGTATAAAAAGATTATTGTATTAATTCAGTTACCTTTAAAAACAAAATCCGTATTCAAATTATATAGCAGGGTGGAGCAGTCTGGAGTGCTCGTGGGGCCCATAAACATCTATGATGTTTATTGAGGAAGCTTGCTTCCGATATGAGCATTTGCTTGCAAATGCGGGAAAC
>CAYINP010000054.1:0-4266 GCA_964364785.1 Candidatus Woesearchaeota archaeon
CAATTTTTAAAACTGGGATTGTTAAATCTGCTACAAACTTTATCGTGCTGTTCGGCTTTACTTCACTTGCAACTTTTTCTGTTATCAATCCCGTGAGAGAACTGTCCGAATAAAAAGAAGTTATTATAAGAAGTCCGAGGATTCCGAAGAAAACAAAAGCTATTCCCAGTTTTATGTATAACTTTTTTTTATTGTGTTGAGGGAGATACATCATGTTGCTCATCTGTTACCCCTTCCCTTTCCAGTTGTTGCTACTGCGGTTTTTTTTACCATCTTTTCTTCCAAGAATTGAATAACATAGTGCGGGTCGTTTATATTTTTCAGAACATTAACTTCAGAAAATGCGTTTGCGCTTACATCGCCGATTCCAAGAATCATCTGCCACGGGTTTTGCATCAAAACTGCGTCGCTAAGTGCGTGTATGTCTGTTTTTCTTATAGTCTTAAAAAGAAGCCCTTTCAAATGAACCACTGCAGTGTCTGTTATTTGATATTTGTTTCTTACCCTATGCATTTCAGTCCAGATAATTCCTATTATTGAAAAAGCGATAACCGATTTTACCGCAAAGCTGTTTATATCTTTCCCCTGATATTTTATAGCGCCTATTGTAAAAAATAAAATCAATATCATTGCGTAAACGGGGATGTAAATTTTCCTAGAGTTTCTAATGCTTAATATCTCACCTTCCATTTTGAACATAGAATTAAGAAGATTATAAATATTTTCGTTCTATCTTGGGTCTGTCCAACCGGTATTTGAAATGGCGTCTTGAATTATTTCGGCGTCGGATTTTGGAAAACCAAGAATTTGAATGAGATTACTTTTTTTTCTTTCGAAACCAATTTCTGAAGATATTTCTATGTATTTGTGTCTTTCTCCGTACGGTAAAATTTTCTCTTCTCTTGGTATTCTCATAAGACAGCCGTTTAAGAAAAATAATTTTGACATGAGCGAGCTTGGAATTGCGGTGCTAAGTTCTAATAACGTTCCGGACTCTTCTATTGTTTTAACTGCCCCTTCGTAAATTTTTCGAGAAATCGGGAACCATTCTTTTCCTTTTACATTTTGATTTAATGAAGAGTATGGGACTTCTCCTTCCGTGGAATTATAAGCAAAAACATAAAGAATTTCCGGCGTGGTTTTCTGTTGCAGAATTTTTGGAACTAAACTAAATCCTTCTCCATAGATTTGTGACGTCTTTCCTTGATTTGGAGGGGCGCAAAATGAGCTACCATGCTTTGCCATTTCATTTGTCGTCTTTAAAACTTTAAAAATACTATTATGGTAAAAAATATATGACACAGATTAGACAGCCAATTGTGACGGTTTGCGGGCACGTTGACCACGGAAAGACGAGTTTGTTGGACGCGTTTAGAGGTAGCTCTGTCCAAGCTGGAGAAGCGGGAGGAATTACTCAGAAAATTTCTTTTACACTTTTTCCTACGGAACAAATGGAGAAAATCTGTCCTCTTATTAAAAAACAAAAATTGGAAATGAATATTCCCGGATTTCTTTTTATTGACACTCCAGGACATGCCGCATTTACAAATCTTAGAAAGCGCGGCGGAAGTTTGGCGGACTTGGCTATTTTAGTTATTGATATTAATGATGGAATAAAACCTCAAACTGCCGAGGTAATTCAGATTTTGAAACATAATAAAACTCCTTTTGTAATTGCGCTGAATAAAATTGATAACATTTCAAGCTGGAGAAAAAAAGATGATGACTTGAAAAAAAATATTGAGCTTCAATCTGTGAATGTGAAACAAAATTTTGACGAAAAATATATGACTCTTGTGGGTTCATTGAACAGTTTTGGATTTGATGCGGATTTGTATTATAATATTTCAGACTTCACGCAGAAAATTGCTCTTGTTCCCATTTCTGCAAAAACAAAAGAGGGAATTCCTGAATTGATTCTTATGCTTTGTGGATTAAGCCAGAAATATTTGTCTGAGAGATTGAAACTTGGAAAAGAAGCGAAAGGAGTAATCTTAGAAGTCAAGAAAGAAAAAACCGCAAGTTACGTTGAGGCAATTTTGTATGATGGAGAATTGGACAAAAAAGATGAAATCGCCGTCGCTGATTTTGAAGGGAATCCAAGAACGAGCAGAATAAGAGTTCTTGAGGAAATTGAACCATTGTCTTTCAAATTTAAACCAAAAGAAAAAGTTATCGCTTCCACGGGTTTGAGAATTCAGCTTGCTGATAAAATTGACATTCTTCCAGGAATGCCTTTTGTGCTTTTTAAAAATAATTTTGATGAAATAAAAAAACTTTTCAAGAAAGAAATTTCCGAAAATGTAAAAACTGAAAAGCAGGGAATTATTGTTAAGGCGGATTCTCTTGGAAGTTTGGAAGCTCTTTTGGTTTTGCTGAAGCAAGCAGGGATTCCAGTTTTAAAAGCGGGAATTGGAGACATAAATAAAAATGATATAATTTCCGCGAAGGCAAATTCTAAAATTAACGAAGTTGACGCGGTTATCGGAGGATTCAATGTTCCAATAGACCCAGATACTGAAGAGATGAGAGGAAACGTAAAAATTATTACAGATGAAGTTGTTTACAAACTTATTGAAAATCTTTCCGAGTTCAGGGAAGAAAAAAGAAAAGAAATCGAGAAGAATAGATTGATGGGCTTGGCTAAGATTTGCAAGTTGAAGATTTTACATAAATATGTTTTTAGAAATACAAAGCCTGCAATTTTTGGAGTTTCTGTTGAAGGCGGGAAAGTTGTTTCTGGATTGAAAGTCATTGATGAAACAAACGAGGAAGTTGGGAGAGTTAAAAATATTCAATCAGAGAACAAATCAGTTTCCGAAGCAACCGAGGGAATGGAGGTTGCGATTTCAATGCCTGGCGTTAATTTTGAGCACGCCTTGGGAGACAGGAAATTTCTTTATTCGGAAATTTCTGAAAACCAATTTAAGACTTTCAAGAAAAATAAAGATTTGTTGAGCCAAAACGAGATAAAGATTTTGCAAGAAATTGCTGAAATAAAGCAGAAAAAGAAGCCAGAATGGGGAAAGTAATATTCGAGAGTATAAATTCTTTTAAAGATTGTTTAATAAATTAATTTATGGCAAGTTCTTTGGAATTGCAACTCCAAGAGGTTCGTGAAAAGGAAGTCGGAATTCTTAAAAAAATTGATGAAAGCCGGGCAAGAAAAAAGATTGAGTGTGCTGCTAAAAACTGCGGTAAATTACATACAGTAAATAAACTTACATTAATTCAAACACATTGGTATGTTTCTCCTCGCGAGTGCACCGAAGGGGATTATTGGACTGAAGGAGAATTGAGATTTATTTGCCCAGATACGAAGACTGTAAACAGAATAATGATTGATAATTATGATGTTCCATATGAAGATAGAGATAAATTAGAGAACGATCCAGAATCCCAATTCAGAGATAATTATAATTCACTTTTTAAGGAAGTTATAGATGTTCACGAACATGATTCAACTTCATATGGGAGCGGTTATGAAACTTGGAGTCGCGGGGATGAGAAAAAAGATATGAGTCCGGAAGAGGTTGCTGAATTGGCAAATGGTACTTTGGTAAATAATTATTATGTTGATCGAAATCGTAAAAAGTTCGGACTTGTGGAAAGAAGGAAGAGCGGGGAATTCTTGCAAGAATAAAATAATGGGGTTTTCAAAATCTTTTTAAACTAACTTTTTGTCTTCTGATTATGCCCTTGAAAATTAATATTGCAGAAAAGCACGGGAAAACATATCATATTGATTTGGAATCTGAGAATTTGTTTGGAAAGCAGATTAGCGACAGGATAAAAGGAAATGAAATTTCTCCAGAACTTTCAGGGTACGAACTTGAGATTACGGGCGCAAGCGACAAGGCCGGATTTCCGGCGCTTGGAGATTTTGAAACTCTTGGATTGAAAGGCGTTCTTATGGGTTATGGAAAAGGAATGCACAGACGCTCTAGAAGAGAAGGAAAAAGAAAGAGAAGCAATTTTACTCCGAATGGATTAAGACTTAGAAGAAAAGTCAGAGGAAAAATACTTTCTCCAGAAATTGCCCAGATAAATTTTAAAGTTTTGAAAGAAGGAGACAAGAAACTTTCAGAAATTTTTCCGGAACAGAACAAGCTGAAAGTTGAAACTCCCGCCGCTTAATTTTGTGTTTAAATAATCTTTAAATAGTTACCCTACCAAATATTTCTAGTTTTGTTTTAAGGGAGGTTGAAGGTTTGGTTTACAAGGATTCTGATGACTTTTTGAAAGAAGTTAAGTAACTCAAAATGC
>CAYINP010000055.1:0-4259 GCA_964364785.1 Candidatus Woesearchaeota archaeon
AAATGGAAAATAAAAAAATTTTACTTGTCGTCGCAGGAACATGACATTAAGAAAATGGAATCAAATGATTTAAAAAATATAATACAATGCGCGCGCTAACAAAACTTTGCATCGCTGGAACTTTGATTTTAGCGGGAGATGAAGCGAGAACAGTTTCTGACAACGGCGGCGGGTGCATATTTATTTGGTATTAAAAATGGAAACACAAAAGATTTAAAAATTTGAATAACTGATTTTTAACATGGAGAATATAAAAATATCAAAAGAAATTTTAACAAAATTAACAAAGTTGCAGACAGATATTGAATATATCAAATCGCGCATGGAACTTGGCAAAAGCGAGGAATTGGAGATGGAAATAAAAAAATGGGAAAATGCGTCAGCTGAAGACTCTTCTGATTTCTTTAATCGGCATAATCTATAATGAGAAAGGGAGAAATATGGATTGTTCGATTTCCTTTTAAAAGAGGAAAGGAACAGCAAGGAATCCGTCCGGCAGTTTTAATTGCGGACACCAAAACGGACTTGACGCTATTAATTCCATTAACTTCAAATTTGGAGGCTTTGAAAAAATTGCCGTTTACAATTGAAATAAAAAAATCAAATGAAAATAAGTTGGAGAAAGATTCTGTAGCATTGGTTTTTCAACTTCAAGCCATAGATAAGAAAAGGTTGTTATCACAATCTGGAAATATTGAAACTGATTACTTGCAAAAAATAAATGATATGATGAGGGATTTGCTAAAATTATAGGTTGAGGTTTTTTTTTAAATTAAATTATATAAGTTTATATTATTATTTTAGTTGAAATTCACGGCAGTATTAGTGTTTCAAACGGGAACGTGACCGACAACGGCTCTGCATACGGTGGTGATGGCGGAAGCGGAGGAATTATTATTTGGTATTAAAATCTTTATTAACCTGCTCATGTTTTAAAAGCAGTGGAGAAGATAAAATACACCAAACACTTAAATTTAAGGCTAAAGTTCCGGAATATTCCGGATAATTATCCTAAAGAAATTTACGAAAGTCCGGAGCGGAAATTCTTTGATAATTTGGAAAAGAATTTTGTGGCAATTAAAAAAATGTATTATAACGAAAAAATAAGGAATATGATGATAGTTTATGAAAAAACAAAAAATGAAGTCCACATCATCACGATACATCCCATAACCGACGAAAAGATTATAAATAGAACAATCAACAAGAGGTGGATAGAAAATGGACAGATATAAATATGACGAAGAATCCGATTCCCTTTTTATTGTGCTAAAAGAGGGAAACGAGGAAAGTTTTGAAGAAATAGTTCCGGGGATAAACATGGAATTTAACAAAAACGGCGAAATTATCGGCGTGGAAATTTTGAATGCTTCCCGTTTTAGTAAAGAATTGATTGATTCCGTTAAACATTAAGCGAGAACAGTTTCTGACAACGGCGGCTCCGGCGGCATTATTCTTTGAATATTGACGCGAGTACGATAAGTTTTAACACATACAGCAATGGAACTCTTGAAGCTCCAAACATTACAATCACGGGAACATCCTCGGGAACTGCTCCAAAAGCAAACACAACTTATGCCGAGGCTTTGCCGAAGGCTTGGGTTGTTTTTGATGCCGTCACTTCAAACTGTCCAAACCCGGGAAACAGTTGTTCACCCAATTCAACTTTCAACGTCGCCAATGTTGTAAAATCAACAGCGGGTTCAAGATATAATATAACATTCAGACAAAATTTTTCAAATGTCAATTATGCGGTTTTTGCTTCATCGCAGATACTTTTGTCGGGAGTTTCTCCCCTTGTTAATGTTGCTCACATCACAAGCAATAAAAAAACTTCTTCATTGGAAATTGTGGTTTCAAGTTCCGCAAATTACATAAACGCAACAGGAGTTTCAGTCTTGTTTTTTGGGGAGCAATAAAATGAAAAAAAATAATTTATCAGGAGGGCAACTTTGTGGCTGAATACTTCCGCACAGGGAAATGCGCAGATTAGAATAATATAAAATGAAAACTAAATCTGAAACGGCAGGTTCTGTCGCAGGAACAAACGCTCCTTATGTTCAATATCTTGTTTGCATAAAACAATAATATGAATTATTCAAGGAAATTATTTAATAAGCATTAAATTTCTGAATTTCTATTATATCTTTTGTGGTCAAAATTTTAATTTTATTTTGTTTTTGAAAATCAGAATCGTCCGACCAAATTGCCGCATCGTAAGCAAGAGCGGTCGCGACAAATATCACACCATCTTCATCAATTTTACCAATTATGTCAGATGCCTGTTTTTTATAATTAATAATCTCATTTGTTTTAATTATTTTTACATATTTTAACAAACTTGAAAACAAATCTTGAAATTCTTGATTGGATAATTTAGATTTTTCCAAAAGTTCTTCCATATGTTTCTCTATTTCATAAAATTCAAATTCAGGAAAAAGGAGATTATCAGATGAATTAATTATCAAATTTCTGGCTGTGCTGTCTTTTATCAAAGCAGACATAAAAATATTTGTATCAACCACGATATTCATTAAATCTAATCGCCGCTGTTCTTTTTATCTTTTTTGATATTTCCTTGACATCCCTTTCCGTAAGATTACTTTTTGAAGCAATTTTCTCTATAATTTCAAGATCATTTATTCTTTGTTCTAATGCCTTTCTTGCAACCTCGCTCCATCTAATTTCAGAAAATCTTTTCATCTTCTTACTAAGTTCTTCAGGAATTGATAAGGTCATATTAACCATACTTATTTATGTGATAATACATATTTAAATCTTTCTGTATTAAACCTGTTTTCTCGCAGGGACAAACGCCCCTTATTAAAATGAAAAATATATTTTTGGCTTTGGGAATCTTCCTAATCGGAACTGATTTTGCAATTGAAATTAAGACGGGAAATTGTGATTTGGTATTGAAAGAAGAAAGTTTTATAAAATTGGCTGAAGTTAATCAAAGATGGAAGAGAGAGAAATAAAAAAGCTTGCCGAAGACGTTGCATTAATAAAAGAGATATTGTTTTTTAACAAAATTATAAAAGACCCTGAAGGAGAGTTTTCGGATTGGGCGAAGAAACAGTTAACAAAAGCAAGAGAAACTTCCGAAGAAGAATATGTTTCTCTTGATGAAGTCAAAAAAAGATTGTCAAATAAAAGATGGCTTATTCTTTGAAACTTGATAGAGACGCAAATAAATTTCTCAATGGACTGCCCTTGAATATCGCGGAAAGAATAGCCAAAAAATTGGAAACCATCAAAGAGAATCCATTTCGTTATCTTGAACATTACGAAGGAGATAAGTGTTACAAATTAAGAATAGGAGATTACAGAGCATTAATTGATATTGATTTTGAAAGAAAAATATTATTTGTCAGGATTTTGGACAAAAGAGGCAGAATTTACAAAAGATAATTTATTACGAGTGGCGCAGGAGGTTTTGCGGGGTCGTTATTTGGCGTTGAAATGGAAAAATTTAAAAATAAGTAATCCCAGAAGATTACCATGAAAACCATAACTGTAAAATTGCCAGAAGACGAAGCCAAGGAGCTTGAAGCGTTCATCAAGAAAAGAAATTATCCGTCAAAATCCGAATTTATCAGGCATTTAATTATGGAAAATCTGGACAAAAATAAAAAGGAAAAAATTGGCTGGCTTGTATTGGCTGAAAGGTCAATGGAAAAAGTTTGGAACAACAAAAAAGACGATGAAATCTGGAACAGATATTGATTATGAATCAAAGAGATTTATTGTTGGTGCCATTTCCTTTCTCCGACCAAAAGGGCGGAAAAGTAAGACCTGTTGTCGTAATCAGCAACGATGAATTTAACGAGAACTCCGAAGACATTTTGGTCGCGGGGGTTACATCAAATGTCTCAAAAGGCAGATATGCAATTATTCTAACGCGCAAAGATTTGGAAGAAGGAAAACTGTTTACAAATTGCTCAATAAAATGTGAAAATGTCCTAAAAATAGACAAAGAAATAGTTATAAAAAAGATAGGCAAAATAAAAAAAGAGAAACTGGATTTAGCTATAAATAAAATTTTGGAAATTATAAGATAATTAAAACAAGAACTCTGCTTTAAAAACCAAAGTTATTCTTGATGCCGAAAAAACAAAAACCTTTTTATTTCCCGTTTCTCTTGATTGAATCATGAAGGGAGTGTTGATATTTTTATTGTTGATTGTTTCGCTAGGCAGCCTTCTCTCCGCAGACAACGCATCCTCTTCTTCGTATTCAATAGAAAGTTATCATCAAGG
>CAYINP010000056.1:0-4126 GCA_964364785.1 Candidatus Woesearchaeota archaeon
TTCATTTCAACATCAACTCGTCAATTGGAGACTTTATATTTTTCAACATTCCCCGAGAGATGTGAGTATACAATTCCGTCGTAGAAATAGAGCTATGTCCAAGTAAAGATTGTATATACCTTATATCTGTTCCACTTTCAAGCAAATGCGTTGCAAAGCTGTGCCTCAAAGTATGCGGATGGACGTCTTTTTCTATTCCTGCTTTTTTCGAGGCTAAAGCTACAATTTTCTGAATATTTCTTGAGCTCAAAGCGCCTTTAGGGCCTGTGAACAAAAAAACTTGATTTGAATTTTTTTGTTCTTCGGCTTGTTTTTTCAAATCTTTCGCGAGAAACGCGGGAATATTAAAGAATCTGTCTTTTTTTCCTTTTGCCTGCCTAATATTTCCCGTCTTATTATCAAAATCAAAATCAGAAATCTTCAAATTTAAAATTTCAGAAACTCGCATTCCGCAAGCATACATCATTGAAACAATTAATTTTGATTTTTTATTTTCAAGTGAATTAAAAAGTTTTTTTATTTCGTCTTTTGTAAGAACGGCTGGAAGTCTCTTTTCTTTTTTTGGACGTTTGACTTTAAGAGTTATGTCTTTTCCAAGGATGTTTGAATAGGAATATCTTATCGCGGATAAAAAAAGGAGCACCGAGCTTGAAGATTTCTTTGAAAGATTTTCTGACATAAATAATTTCAAATCGTCTGAATTAATTTGCTCGGGATCTTTTCTTATAAAGTCGAGAAGTTTTGAATTTGAATCCATATAATTTCTCAAAGTATAATTTGAATTTTTAGAAATCTTAAGTTCAACTTCGAGTTTTTTTAGAAATTCACTTCTTTCCATATTCAATCAAAAGAATTGTGCGAACTTATTAAATTTTCCTAATATTTGAATATTTCCCAAAGAACCCAGATTATGAGAAGAAGAAATATTAGAATGAAAAATCTTGATTCCTTGATTATTTTCTTTATATTTTTCTTCTTTATTGAAAGCAAATCTTTCGCGTATGAAGCCGAGCCTGCAATTAATAAAAGTTTGAAAAATAAAGCTGTCGCAAAAATCTGCACAATTGTCATTTCTTGGAGCAAGAAATAAAGAACAGCAACAGAAAGAATCAACGCAACTATTCCTGTGACTTTCGGTTTTTTCCAAAGTTTTGCTGAAAAGTTAATCCAAATTTTTGGTTTAATCATTAGAGTAGCAATTTTAACAAGAGATAATACCGCTATCAACAAAGCCAACCACTCAACAGTTGTATAAATCATTTAATCACCTTTTATTATTATTCGAAAAGAGTTTATAAGTTTTCCTGGAAATTCATTTCAAGCGAAATTGAAGTTATCGTGTGATTTATAAATTAAATTTTTTTATCTTTCTTATGGATAAAAAATATGTGCTCTTGTCGTTGGATGATAAGAGATTGAAAAACATTGCAGAAGTATTGGGCAATAAGACAACTGCAAAGATAATTGATGCGCTTTCCGACGTCAAAGAATTAAGCGAGAAAGATATTTCGGAAAAATTGAATATTCCAATTAATACGGTTGAATATAATTTGAAAAAAATGATTCAAGCAGATATAATTGAAGAATCTAAAAGTTTTTTCTGGAGCACAAAAGGAAAGAAAATTAAAATGTACAAAGTTTCAAAAAAATCAATAATTATTTCCCCGAAATCAACAAGAATAAGTTCAGAGATAAAACAGATACTTCCAATTGCGTTGATTTCAGGAATCGCAGCAGCTTCGGTAAAATATTTTTACGCGGCACAAAATGCAACGCAAGAAATTGCACAGGATTCAACGGTTGCATTTGCATTGGAAAAAACAATCGGGACAGGAAATTTTATAAGCGCGAGCGAATATTATTGGATATGGTTTTTATCGGGCGCGTTTTTTTCCATCGTGCTTTTCATAATATTTAAAATAATGATAAACTATACTTTTGATAAATAAGATGGCGAAAAAAATTGACAACTCTGTTCTTATAACGCTTATAATTGTAACGGGAGTTCTTGTAATGGGAATAATGATTTTCGCATTTGCGAATTCAACAATTTACGCGAAAACAATTTCTTCAACTGGAACAGCGACGATAAAAGTCGTTCCAGATTTAGTTGTTGTTTATTTCAACATTCAAACGCAAGGAAAAACTAGTATTGAAGCAAGTGACGAAAATTCAGAAATTTACGAAAAAATGAAAAATTTCCTCATTATTGCAGGAATTTCCGAGGATGAAATTCAAACAGACAGCATAAGCGTTTATCCAGAATATGACTGGAGTTCTGGAAGCCAAAAATTAAAGGGATATATTGCAACTCATTCCGTTAAAGTTGAAATTATGATTGATGATAAGGAAAGAATTTCAGATGTTCTTGACGCTGGAATAAATGCAGGTTCGGGAATTAGCTACATAAATTACGAGCTTACAGATGAAAATCAGAATAAATATAAAGTTGAATCAATAAAGATGGCTACGGAAGATGCGAAAATAAAAGCTGAGGCTCTTGCGGTTGGTTCTGGAAGCAAACTTGGAAAATTAGTTTCAGTTTCAACAAGCGATTTTGGATATTCTCCTTGGATTGCATATTCTACTGGAGCCGAGACTTTTACCAAAGAAGATTCTGTAAGAGTCGAAAGCCAAATTACTCCTTCAACACAGGAGATTTCCTCGATGGTAACGGCTGTTTTCAAGATAGGATAGATTTATTATTTCTAAAATATTATTTTCTGTATGGAGTTTAATTTAGATTTTTTGACAGAACTTATTAGAGACAGAAAAACTGCGGAAAGATTTCTGAACCCTATAAAATCAGATTATCAAAAAATATTGGAACAAAGTGGTTGGGAATTTGTGGACAATCATAATTTTTATTCAATGTTTGATGAACTTGAAGATGTTCAGAAAATATGGGGGGATGATATTAAACTAGTTAGGGAAAGTTTAAGAAAGAAGATGAAAAGATTTGGAAATTGGTACAAGGAGATTCATTCTGCTGAGAAAGTCAGATTTGTGAGGGCTTTTGACATTTACGGAAATAGAATCCCTGTTGAAAATAGAAATATTTTTGCAGGAGTTTACATAAAAAGAAGGGCGTCTTGAAAATGAAAACAAAAACTGCGATTTTTGCCGCAGGATGTTTTTGGCATCCAGAACAAGTCTTTTCAAAAGTTCAGGGAGTAATTTCTACGGAAGTTGGATACATCGGCGGGAAAATGGAAAACCCGAATTATGCAAAAGTTTGTTCTGGGATTTCGGGACATGTTGAAGCAACAAAGATAATCTTCAACCCTAAGAAGATTTCATACAAAGATTTGCTTGAAATTTTCTGGGAAGTTCACAATCCTACTCAAAAAGACAGGCAGGGAGTTGACATAGGAAAGCAATATAATTCTGTTATTTTTTATATAGATCTGGAACAAAAAGAAATCGCTGAGAAATCAAAAGAAGAAAAGCAGATTGAATTCGGCGGGAAAATCGCCACGGAAATAAAAAAAGCAACGAAATTTTATCCCGCGGAAGAGTATCATCAGAAGTATTTTGAGAAGCAGAAAAGGGGGTTTTGAGTTTAAATTCCCACAGAACAACTAAATTTATAAAGCGGTTTTATTATGGATTGTTGCTAGGAATCAGTTGGATAAACTTTTTCTGGTAGAATTAAACAACAGAAAGAATATGGGTAAAAAACTTTACGTAGGAAACTTGCCTTTTAGTGTTGACAACGACAAGCTTAAAGAAGTGTTCTCGGAATACGGGAACGTTGAAGAAGCTTCGGTCATCATTGACAAGTTCTCCAGAAGGTCTAAGGGTTTTGGATTCGTGACTTTTGAAAACGACGAAGATGCCGATAAAGCATTAGCTGAAATGAACGGCAAAGACGTCGATGGAAGACAAATCAAAGTTAGCGAAGCGAAGCCAATGGAAGATAGACCTGAAGGAGGAAGAAGTTTCGGAGGCGGAGGTTTCGGCGGCGGCAATAGGGATAGAGGAAGCGGCGGCGGAAACAGAAGCTTTGGAAACAGAGACAGACCGCCAAGAAGATTTTAAAAAAGATTTTTAAGTTCATTTTGACTTAGGTTTTTGTGAACTGGAAAATTTTCTTCACTTCTTTTTTATTTTAATTATTTTTATT
>CAYINP010000057.1:0-3457 GCA_964364785.1 Candidatus Woesearchaeota archaeon
CTCACCACCTCCCTAAAACAAAAAAGATGTGATTTAAAAATCTTTCCCTTAGTAAAAACATCCGGGAAAAATTTTTTTAATTTTACCGGTTCGTTTTGCTTCGCAAAACGTCCGATGGAGGACTCGAACCTCCGACCCCATGATTGCTGTGCTCTCTTAGTTTCTTTGAGCGCCGAATCTTTCTTTTTCCCGCAAGGGAAACGTAGCAAGTTTTCTTGCTCTTCTAAAGAAAGTTGGGCATAACAGTCATGTGCTCTACCTGCTGAGCTAATCGGACACAAAATTTTTAACAGAATTTGTTATTTAAAGGTTATCTATTCAAAAATTTAACTGTAGAAAAAATTGCTCACAACTCTCCCTTGAAATTCTCGCGTCCCGTAAAGTTGAGAGTAATGGATAAGCGCATCTCGTTCGCGATTCATTTTTCTCTCAAGAGTGTAATCATAAAGGTCGCCCGCAGTTAAAATGGATTTAACTTCAATCCCCGTTTTGACTTTAAATTGGGCGACGGCATCATTTCCGTTGGCATCAACTTCTTGTCGATTGAATGCGATTACAAGTTCTTTGAAATCCACATCTGCAACCTCTTTTATCATGTCAACAAATTCATATTTTGTCGCACCATCGGTAATGACATCATCAAGAAGCGAAATTCCAAATCCATTCTCAAATTCACTTCCAACCCATCTCCCCTCCCCTTTCTTTTCTTCTTTTCGATTATAAGTCCATCCAACATCTCTTCCAAACATTTTAGAAAATTCAAGAGCTACAGCATATGAAAGAACTATTCCTTTATAAGCCGGTCCGGCAATTATGTCAACATCCCTATAAATTAGGGGAGCATAACTTCGAGCAAGAGAAGACATGTTCAAAGCCGTATCCGCCCGTCCAATATTGAAAAAATAAGGCGAAACTCTGCCGCTCTTTAAAGTCCGTTCGCCAAAACTCAAAACTTTCATTCTCAAGAATTCTTCAATCAAATTCTCTTTTCTTTGCTCCACAATCTGCAAATAAAATTCCCGTTTAAATAAATTATCAAACTGAAACGCTATTTTTTCTTTTCAGAAAAATCAAGAGCGACGGAATTTATGCAATATCTTTTTCCCGTCGGTTTCGGTCCATCACTGAAAACATGTCCTAAATGGCTCCCGCATTTTGCGCAAAGAACTTCCGTCCTCGGAATAATCATCTTAAAATCTCTTTTGAGTTTTACGGAATCTTTCTCAACATCAGAAAAGCTTGGCCACCCGGTTCCAGAATCAAATTTTGTTTTAGAATCAAAAACTTTATTCCCGCACGCAGCACAAACGTAATTTCCTTTTTTCTTATTGTATAAAAGACTTCCAGAAAAAGGTCTTTCTGTTCCTCTCTTCCTCATCACGTAAAATTGTTCAGGAGAAAGTTTTTCATTCCAATATTCTTCGTCTCTTTTTATCTCTTTCATTATAAAATTTTCCTAAATTTTATTTGAGAAATCCTTTGTTCCGATATAAAATTTTTCTAAATTTCATTTGCAGAAATTCTAAAGAATTTCTAATAAAAAAAACAAGAATTAAAAGTTTAAAATCATTCCTAAGTTTGCAGTCGAGCTAAATCTCCTTCCACTTTTTTTCTCGAAATATCTCTTAAAAAATCGGTAAAATCAACAAATTCAGAATAATAATCCATTACTTTTTCCGCCTTGGCAACCTCAGGTTTATTTCCTTTCAAATACTCTGCCAAGGTCTTTCTTCCTTTGTCGCTCTGAAGCATCTTAATCCCCCAAGCATCTTGATTCTCCGCCCTTTCGCGAACGTTCCTGTAAACATTTTCATCAAGGGTTTCCCATTTCAATAAAAAATTCCATGCAACTTCATCCAACGGCACGACGGAATGCCCTTGAATTCCAAGACTCCTCAAAACCCCAATACCTTTCTCCATTCTCTCAACATAAGTAAGATAATGCTCTATAGTTCCCCCGTCTTTTCTTATTGAGGGCACCCATAAATCTCTCAGAGAAGAACCCTCATTGTTCAAATCGGAAACATGCAAGACTCTTTTTCCATTGACATCTCCCCCAAATTTTCGCCCGTCTTTATATAGAATTCTAAGCGGCTTCATTATATCTTTTGAAAGCGGATTTGAAAAAAGCCAGTCTCTGCTTTCTCCCCCAGAAATTAAATCAAAATTATTCAATCCTATTTCGTGCAAAACAATATGCTTTAGAGATTCAATGGCATGATGATAAGCCGTAGGACTTTTAACAACAACTTCCGAATTGACAAAATAAGGCCCTATCTCTCCTGAAGTGTAAGGGAAAAAAGTGTCAGAAAATTTAAAACCGTCATTCTCAGCTATCAACCCAAGATTGGATTCCTGAAAATTTCTTTCAATCATCCCTTGCTAAGTTCAGTTCTCTTTATAAAAATTATTGCTTTGGAAAGCAATGTTTTTTAACCGTAATTTTTCTTTTTAAATCATGCAAAAAAGATTGAAGGTTTTAGTAGCAATGTCTGGTGGCGTTGATTCCAGCGTCGCGGCATTGTTAATGAAAAAACGTGGATTTCAAATAATCGGAGCTTTTATGAAAAATTATTCTGACTCCAAAAACGAATTCACGGGAGATTGCCTCTGGAAAGATGAAAGAAAAGAGGCGATGAAAATTGCGGCAAAACTTGGAATTCCATTAGTAACTCTCGATTTTGAAAGAGAATACAAAGAAAAAGTTATAGAAAAGATGTTCAAAGATTACAAAAAGGGAATAACTCCAAACCCAGATATAGACTGCAATCAGAAAGTTAAATTTCCATTATTGATTAAAGCCGCGAAAAAACTTGGATGTGATTTCGTTGTTACGGGACATTATGCGAGAATAAGAGAAATTACCGCAGAAAAAAATCACATTTCAAATAATTCTGTTTGGATGGGGGGGCGGGAAAGCAAAAATAAAATAAAAAAATATCAATTGCTCCGCGCAAAAGATGAATCAAAGGACCAAAGTTATTTTCTTTACAAATTAAAACAAGATGAATTAAAACATTTGATTTTTCCAATTGGAAATTACACAAAAAAAGAAATCCGTGAAATTGCAAGAAAAAACAAATTCCAAAACCACGATAAAAAATCAACGGTTGGAATCTGCTTCATTGGAAAAGTCAATCTCAAAAAATTCCTCCAGAAAAAAATAAAACCAAAAAAAGGAAGAATCCTCTCGCCAGAAGGAGAAATAATCGGAGAACACGACGGAATTTATTATTATACAATAGGGCAAAGAATCGGTTCGCGTTTTGGAATTGAAATAAAAAAAGATGACAAAGACAAAAGCAATGTAAGGCGTTGGTACGTAGCTTCCAAAGATGCAAAAAAGAATATTATCATCGCTGCGCCAGAAGGACATTCGCTGAATTATCGTCATGAAATCTTAATAAAAAATCCAAGTTGGATTAATTCTGAGTTTGTTTTGGAATTAAAAAAAGAT
>CAYINP010000057.1:3467-4121 GCA_964364785.1 Candidatus Woesearchaeota archaeon
CTCAATTGACACTCCTGCTATATCCTGGTAACGAGAAAAGAAATTTGGCTTGGATTTCAACATTGGATAAATAAAAAGCCGAAAATTAATTCCCGCGTTTTTGCGAGAATCCGCCAAGTTGGAGAATTGCTTCCGGCAAAAATCGAAAATAGAAACGGGAAAATAAAAGTAATCATCAAAAAACCAATAACCGGAATTTCAGAAGGGCAAGCAGTTGTTCTTTACAAAGGAAAAGAGGTTCTTGGCGGAGGAGAGATTAGATTTAAATAATTCTATAAATTTACCTCAAAGGAATTTCAGATGTAACAATTCTCTCAATAGATAATAAACGCACAATCTCCATCCCCTCTAAAATATCCTGCTTCTTAGCAATATTACGAGCCTCATTATCCGTCCTCGCAATAACAGTTCCAACAAGAGATACTACCTTTTTTCCATTTTTATTAGTATATGGAATCGCTCCAGCATACCATTCTTCCGGTAAAACTTCATAGGTAGCCTTGTAAGTTACATCCATAATAAACCTGAATAGTTCAAGCTTTTAAAAGATTATTGTAATCCAACGATTATTTTAAAAACTTCTTCCCCTTTATTTTTTCATGCAACTCAACGACGCGATAAAAAACAGAAAAAGCGTGAAAAGATTTTCTTCAA
>CAYINP010000058.1:0-4104 GCA_964364785.1 Candidatus Woesearchaeota archaeon
GCGTTCGCTTTGGAAATAAAAATCCAAATTTTTTGGCTTTAAACCAAGCGCAATATAGTTTGTCAGATATTGTTCAACTGCGATTTTTTTTAATTCTTCCAAACTTTTACTACGAGTTGCATAAGCTTCCAAATCTGCAACCGTTATGTAAAGTTTTGCGCCAAGATTTTGATAGAAAATCATTTGTTGCGCGAGAAGCATGTGCCCAAGATGAAATTTTCCGGAAGGCATCAGGCCAGTCATCATAACAAACTTTTTTTTATTTTTTATAGATTCTAAAATCTCCGAAAAATCCCTTTGCGCGAATATTATTTTTCTTCGGAAAAGAACATTGTCGCTGAAAGATTTTGGAAGATTTTCAGGAATGGGTTTTACCCCGAATTCTTTTCCAAGTTTTTCATAATTTATGTCTCCAGAAACTTCCCAAGGCGTCACGACACCATCTTTTTTATCCATTTTTAATTTATGTTATCGAGATTTTTAAATTTTGATATAATCGTTCGAAGGGAATAATCTTTATAAATAACAGTTCACTTTTCCAAGAATGAAAAGAGTGCTGATTTATGCGTTGTTTTTGCTGTTATTATTGCCTGTTTTCTCCGCTGAAATAATTATTACGGAACAGCCGAAATCCATTTATAATTATGGAGATGCAATAGAAATTCCGCTGATTGTTAAATCAAATACGCAAATCGCGGGAACCTTCAACACAGATTTGATTTGCAACGGAGTTGCCATAAATTTTTATAAGAACGGACTTTTTTTGAATGCTGGAGAGGAAAAAAATATTGATGCTGTTGTTATTTTAGACGACCAATCCATTTCTGGAAACGGCTCTGTGTTTTGCGTCGTGAGGGCTTACTTTGTTTCTGATTCTGTTCTAACAAGCGAGTTTAAAGTTTCAGATAAAATAAATATTGAATTGCTTACAAATAAAAGCGACTTCAACCCCGAGGAAAATATTGTTCTCGATGGAAAAGCGACGAGGGAAAATGGAATTCCAGCAAACGGATTTATTGAAATGATTTTTGTTTCTGAAAATGCGAGCGAAAATATTACTTATCAAAATACTATAAATAATGGATTTTTTTCCGTGAGTTTTTCTTTGCCTAAGGAAACGAAAGCGGGAAATTACATTCTTCAGTTAAATGCTTATGAAGAAAATACTCTCGGAGATTTGACAAATTACGGTTCTTTCAATGCAAACATCAGAGTGAATCAAGTTCCAACGAGCCTTGAAATCCTTTTTGATGATGACAGAAATTTTGTTCCTGGAACGCCAATAAAAATTAAAGCTGTTTTGAGAGACCAAACTGGAGAGAAGATAAATTCCAAAACAGTAATATCACTTTCAGATATCTATGGTGAATTGAGAGAACAATCTGAGAAACCGACTGACGAATTTTGGGAAGTTCCAACAGTTTACAATGAAGAAGCCGGAACTTGGACTGTGGTTGCAATTTCTGAGGGAATAACAAGAGATGATAAATTTGAGATTGAAGAAAAAGAATTTGCAGAAATGAATATCATAAATAATACTCTTATAATTACAAACAAAGGAAATGTTCCTTACAATAATTCTTTGCTTATAAAAATTGGACCTGAAACTGTCGAGTTGAAAGTTAATCTTAAAGTTGATGAGACGAGAAGATATTCTTTGAAGGCTCCCGACGGAGAATATTATATTGAAGTTGTGCACAATGGTGAAACTCAGACTTCCGACAGCGCATTTCTTACAGGAAAAGCAATCAGCGTAAAGGAAGCGTCGACGGTTTTCGCGCTTGCGAGATATCCTTTCGCGTGGATGTTTGTGATTCTTGTTTTGGGATTTGTTTTTGCAATGGTTCTTAGAAAGGGATACAAAGGAAGTTTCATAGGATATCCTTCTTCTCCCAGCAGAAGCCAAATGGCTAGTCCAATGAACGTTGAGAAAGAATTGCCTTTTATGAGAAAGAAAGGGATGATGCTGCAATCAAAAACAAAAGCAGAACTTTCACTTTCTTTGAAAGGGGAAAAACAGGGTGCGAGTTTGGTTATGCTTAGAATAAAAAATCCTGCAGATATTGTAAATTCAGAAGGTTCTCAACAAATTTTGCAGGAATTAATTAATACTGCCGAGGAGAATAAGGCAATTGTCAATCTTTCCGAAAATACATTGAATAGCATATTATTTATCTTGGCTCCTGTAATGACAAAAACAAATCAAAACGACAAGAGCGCAATTATACTTGCAAATAAAATAAAAGAAATGCTTGAGAAATATAACAATCTTGCAAAGCAGAAAATTGATTTTGGAATTTCTATAAATTACGGAGATATGGTTATGAAGAAAGAAGGGAACCTTTTGAAATTCATGACATTTGGAAATATAATCAATGTTTTGAAAAAGATTGCGGCTCTTGCAAGTTCCGAAGTCCTCCTTGCAGAAGATATAAGGAATAGAATACTAAAAGATATGACTGTTGAAAAACAGACAAGAAGCGGGACTGATGTTTATACAGTCAGAGAGCCAAGATTCAAAGGCGATGCTTCAAAATTCATCAATGATTTCGTCAAAAAAATGAAAAAAGAGAACAGATTTTGATATTCTAACGACCTAAGTAAACTTGAATTCCTATTGTTATCGCTTGAATTATAATTGCTAAAGCCATTACTTTAGTCCAGAATATTAGTTTTTCTTGAAGTCCATTTGAACTTGCCGATAGCTCTTTTATTTGATTGTTTAAAGAATCAATATTTTTGTTTAATTCATTAACTCCCCTAATAATATCTTGCGGAAAATGTCTAACTATCTCACCTTCCATAATTTTTGTTAGATTTAGTTCTTTAATAAAATATCTTTTTTATTCTCTAACTCTGAATTTCACCTTTCTTGTCGGATTTTTTATCGAATAATTCTGAAATTTTATATCCGACTTTGAAGAATTTTATTCCAAATCCGAGTGTTACCAGAACAACACCGATTATTAACATTAACAAGAATACAAAATAGGATTGTGAGAAGAGAATTGAAACAGGTTTCAGGAAAGAAATTTTGAACGCTGGGAGTATGAAATTTATAACAAAGAAAGGCAAGGAGGATACGATAGTCATTATGCCGACGGAAATAGGCAGAGATAATTTTTCTTCAACGACGAAAAACATTGCGCCGATTATTATTAAAGTTACGAAGATAGAAAAATAAAACATTTTATTCCAGTAGTTCTTTGCTTCTTCAGAGAATAAAACGTCCTTGTATTTTGCAAAACAGTTTATGGGATTGTCGCATTCGGCGTTTTCGTTTGATTCCTGTTCCAGAACTAAATCTTTTATGCTTTCTTCGATAATTGCTTGCGAACCTTCCTTAACTCTTTCGCACGGAATGCTGACTTCTGTGCCGCTTGAATTCAATGTAAATTCTGTGTTATTAAGGCAATGCTGCTTTGCATTTTCCAATCCAGAGTCAAGCTGTTCGTCTCCCTGCGTTTCTTCTGCAATTACTTCTGCTATATTTTTTATAAAGTTTTCCTGAAAATTATCTTGTCCGATTGAGAGAGATAAAGTTAAAGCGAGATTTCCGAAAGTTAAAGAAGTAAGAAGCAAAGAAGTAAGCAAAAACATCAATGTGCCTTTTACAATTCCCATTTTAAATCAAAGGGAAATCCGTTTATAAAATTAATTAGTCTCTGTCAAGGAAATTTTCGTCTTTTCTTACTGGATTAAATCCCTTTACAACTTCTTCGTAGATTTTCTTTGCTTTTATAGTGTTATCAGAATTGAGGTTGCAAACAAAAATATCGAACGAAATATAATTGTCTCTTTCAGGCCAAGTATGAATTGCGACATGAGATTCGGCGAGCAAAATGTAACCTGTTATTCCGTCGTCTTTGCCGAATTTGTGAAAATATTTTTTTAGAATTGTCAAACCGTTTTTTTCAATTGTCTTCGTGAGAAAAGCGCCCAACTTCTTTTTATCAACGAGCAAATCTCCATTCTTGCAACCAAAAAAATTTGAAATAATGTGAACACCTTTCTTCATCTTATTTACATAAATCCCATCCCCTTTTTCCGAGCTTTTCAACTCGCTTTATAGAATAATAATTTTTTATTTAAAAAGTTATGCCT
>CAYINP010000059.1:0-3943 GCA_964364785.1 Candidatus Woesearchaeota archaeon
ACGCCTTCTTGAATTTCGCAACTAATTCAATCAAATCTGTGTGTCCAAGGAACATTGCTCTGCAGCAATATCTTTCCAGTCCAAGCTCGTCAAGAACTTTCTTTGAATTTTCACCTTCCGCAACACGTGATTTGTACTCTTCCCACAACTGGGCAATTGGTTTTCCGCACGAAAAGCACCTTATAGGAATTATCATAATATTATTCCCAATTGCTGGTTTTTAAAACTTATTATATAGTCTAGAAATGAAATCTTTTAAAACCCAGATTAATATTAAAATTGGAAGATGGTGAAGTGTCTATATTGCAAAAAAGATTTAGGGGAAAGAAATGGAATTTTCGTCTGTGATATTTGCGGCGTCGGTGTTTGGGGCGAAAAAATGTTTAAAGCCATAAAGAGCAATATGGAAAACATGGACGGTTCGCAGGAATAATTCGTTAGATTTAACGATTTCTCCTTAAGACAACCTTTTTAAATGGATTTTATTTGACTAATTTATGAAGAAAAAATCAATAAGAACGAAGGGAAAGTTATCTTTCAGCAGATATTTTCAGGAATTCAAAAATGGAGATGTAGTTTCATTTGTAAAAGAACTTTCAGTCCCTTCAAATATTCCAGACAGATATCAGGGAAGAACGGGTGTCGTCGATGGAAAGCGCGGAAGGTCGTATATTGTCTTGATAAAAGACAACAACAAACCGAAGAAATTCATAATTCAGCCAATACATTTAAAAAAAATTGAAAACAAATAACAAAATGACAATAAGAAACAACGAACCCTTGAGCATGGCGGAAGTTACGGGATATTTGGACAAAGATTCAGAGCCTATGAAGTTCATAAAAAAATTCACGAAGACGACTCCGAAAGAAGCTAAGGAAATAAGAAAGAAACTTGAAGGATTTGATATGATGAAAATGAAATCAGATTTGATATCAAAAATTATTGATGTTATGCCTGAAAATCAAGAGGATTTAAATAAAATATTCATAGGAACGGGGCTTGATGAAGATGAAGCCAAGAGGATACTCGATGCAATTAAAGAATTTAAATAAAAAAAATGGAAAAAGAAAATATGGAATTTTCATATCTCCAGTAAAAACAGAAAATGGAAAAAGAAGAACACGCAATAGTGCTGGATTATTTGCCGAATGGCTATCCTCTGGAAAGAAAAATGATGCCTATAGCGCAGGCGATAGGAGAAAAAAATTTAACATTATTGGAACTTGTTCCCCGAAGAGGAATGAGTTTTGATGTCGGAGAAAAAGTTTATATAGGCGAGGGCAAGAGAGACAAAGTATATTACATTCTCGGAAGACTCCAAAGGGAAAAGCTGACGGAGACAGCCAAACAACACCTTGAAAAAGTAATTGAAAGAATAGTCAAGGAGCGCGAACAAGAATTTGTAGAATTTTTCAACAAGGCTGAAGCGATAAACAAGAGAGTTCATCAACTTGAACTTTTGCCGGGCTTGGGAAAAAAATACACTAAAGAAATTCTTGCTCAGAGAGAGATTGGAAAGTTCGAATCTTTTGAAGATATGAAGAAAAGGATTTCAAATCTTCCGTTTCCAGAAAAAACAATTGAGAAAAGAATCTTGCTTGAATTGTCAGGATTTGAGAGATACAATCTTTTCACAAAATAGCGATGCGACACGCACAAAATTTCGCATAACCCCAAGAAAAACAAAAAATGGCATCGGAACCAAAAATAAAAAAACAGAAGGAAGTTCCAAACGCAGTTCCAAAAAAACCAGTTGAGGAAAAAAGAGAAGAAAGAGTTGTTAGAATCCTATCAAGAGATATTGAAGGAAAAATGAAATTATATCCGGGATTGACAAAAATAAAAGGCGTCTCTTGGGGAATTTCAAATGCAACCTGCAAAATTCTTGGAATTGACAGAAATAAAACAATCGGTTCTCTTACAGAGGGGGAAATAAAAGAGATAACAGAATTTTTGAAAAATCCTAAAATTCCCGCATTCTTGGCTAACAGAAGATTTGATTTGGAAACTGGAGAGAACAAACACCTCATAGGAAACGATTTGGATTTAAGAAAAGACTTTGACATAAAGAGATTGAAGAACATAAGAAGTTACCGTGGATTAAGACATCAGTTGAATCTTCCGTCGAGAGGACAAAGAACAAAAGCGCACTTCAGAAGAAACAAATTAAAGGGTGTTGGAATTAAAAAGAAAGTAAAACCTGCAAAATAAAAAATGAAAAGAAAACATAAGATATATTCAAGGCCGAAGAGGCCTTTTGACAAAACCAGAATCACGGAGGAAGTCAAGATAAAAGAAGAATATGGATTGAAAAACAAAAAAGAAATTTGGAGATCTGATTCTGCCGTAAAAACAATAAGAAGAAGGGCAAAGAATTTGATTTCCGCGAAACCAGAAGTTCAGGAAAAACTTTTTGAAAGGCTTAGAAAAATCGGGCTTAAAGTCAACACAATCGCTGACGCACTTTCATTAGACAAAAAAGATTATCTAAACAGAAGATTGCAAACAGTTCTTGTTGCAAAAAAGATTGCAAGAACTTCGAAACACGCCAGACAACTTATAGTTCACAAAAAAGTTCTCATTGGAGGAAAAGCTGTAAACAGCCCGTCATACATTGTTCCAAAAGATTTGGAAGACAAGATAACTTTAAAACTAATAAAAGAGAAAAAGAAAATGGAAATTAAACAAGAAGTTCAAGAACAATGAAAGCAGAGTTGGAAGAGAAAAAAATGCCCGCTGGAGAAGTTGAAGAAATTTCTGCAGTTTCCGACGGAAAAAAGAAAAAAGATATTGAAGCGGTTGTTAATATTTACACTTCTTTCAACAACACGATTGTTCACGTAACAGATATGACTGGAAAAACAATAACAAAGGTTACAGGCGGAATGGTTACAAAACACGACAGATTGAAAGCAAATCCGACGATAGCAATGTTCATCGCAAAAAGAGTTTCTGAAAATATAAAGGATTTGGGAATAAGGTCCCTTTACGTAAGAATAAGAGCGCAAACAGGAAATCCTGCGCCGGGACCCGGAGCTCATGCAATAGTAAAAAGCTTGTCGAGAGAAGGCTTTAAAATAGTAAATATTCTTGACACAACAAGAAATCCTCGTGGTGGACCAAAGAAGAAAGGCGGAAGAAGAGGTAGAAGAGTATAAAATGAAATTAATAGAAAAAAACAATGACTTGATTGTATTCGAAACCCAAATCGGAGACAGTTTAGCGAACGCGATTAGAAGATACATCAATCACGTTCCAATTCTTGCAGTCGATGAAATTGAAATTTCGAAAAATGATTCTCCACTTTATGATGAAACAATCGCGCACAGAATTGGATTGATTCCATTGAAAGCAGACAAATCAAAAAAAGAACATAAATTGAAATTGTCAGTAAGCAAAGAAGGAATGGTTCATTCTGGGGAGCTCAAGGGAGATGTTAAACCAGTTTATGAAAATATTCCAATAACTTACATAAATGCCGGACAAGAATTTGAAATTGAAGCAACAACAATAATAGGAATAGGAGAAGAACACGCAAAGTTTTCTCCCGGTTTGATGTTTTACAGAAATGTTGCAGAAATCTCATTGGATAAAGATTTGAAGGGAAAAATAAAATCTCTTATTCCTGAAAATGAGACAAAAGAAAAAGGGAACAAAATAATAGTAATAGATAATTTGAGAAAAGAGGTTACTGACTTGTGTGAAGGTTTGAGCAACGAAGAAGGAAAGAAAGCAGAAATAGAATTGAAAGAGGATTTGGTTGTAAGCATAGAATCTTTCGGGCAAATGAATCCCGAGGAAATCTTCAAGAAATCCGTCGAGGAATTGAAAAAGGATTTGGAATCTGTTTCTAAAAAAGTTGACAAAGATTGAATAATCTTGGGCACTCCGACTATTTTTTAAATATAGAATCTTGGTGATTATTATGCGGAATTGCCGGAG
>CAYINP010000060.1:0-3912 GCA_964364785.1 Candidatus Woesearchaeota archaeon
TTCATGGTTGTCATAAAGAGTGTTGATGCCAAATCTATTTTTGATTCTAGGAAAGAAAAAACAATTGAAGTTCACATAAAGACAAACGTCGGGGATTTCAAAGCCAGCGCGCCGAACGGAAAATCCAAAGGAAAATTTGAGGCAAAGCCTTGGAAGAAAAATCTTGAAGAGGACATAAAAACATTGAAAAGATTTTCCGATTATTTTTCTCAGGAAAACCTGGATTTTTTCGACGATTTAAAAAGAATAGAAGACATTGTCGACGGACACGTCGGGGCAAACACGATCTTTGCTCTCGAATCTGCAATCTTGAAGGCAATGGCGAAAGAAAAGAAAAAAGAAATTTGGGAAATTGTAGATTCAAAGGCAAAAAAATTTCCGCGCTTGGTTGGAAATGTTATCGGCGGGGGACAGCATTCGCACTCTGAAAGAAAACCGGATTTTCAGGAATTCCTTCTGATTCCCGATGAGAAATCCGTCAAAGAGAATTTCGAGACGATGAAAAAGACAAAGGAAAAAGTTGAAAGAGATTTGAAGGAATTCGACGAGAAATTCAAGGAAAAGAAAAATGACGAAGACGCCTGGGAAACAAGCTTGAACGAACGCGAGGTTTTGGATTTGCTTTTAAAATACGAAATTCCTCTTGGATTGGATGTTGCCGCTTCCAGTTTTTATTCAAGAAAAAAATATCATTACAAAAATCCCCCATTAAAACGCGACGTGAACGAGCAGAGAAAATATATTTCAAACCTCATTGAAAATTTTGACTTGTTTTATGTCGAGGATCCTTTCGGCGAAGAAGATTTTGAAAATTTTTCTGAACTGACAAAAGATTTCAAAGACAAATTGATTGTCGGCGACGATTTGACTGTTACGAATCCTTCGCGTTTTTTGAAAGCAATAAAAATGAAAAGCGTTTCCGGAATAATTGTAAAGCCGAACCAAATAGGTCCGCTGACTGAAGTCAAAGATGTCTGCGAAATGGCGAAAAAACACGGAATAAAAATAGTTTTTTCGCACAGAAGCGGAGAAACCGAAGAAAATATTTTGGCGGACTTGGCTTTCGGCTTCGGCGCGGATTTTTTCAAATGCGGAATAACTGGAAAGGAGCGGGAGATTAAAATTAAAAGATTGATTGAGATTGAGAAAAATCTTCACAAATAACTTTAAAAATCTATTTTCATCACAGTTCTAATGGCAATTATTGATGACATTAAAAACAAAATTGAAGAAGGTTTGGAGAAAGCCGAAGAAGTTCTTGAAAAAGTGGTTGAAAAAGTTGAGGGCAAAAAAAAGAAATCATCTAAGAAAAAATCTGAGAACGGCGAAAGCTTTTCTGGGAAGGAAAAAGAACTTGCAGAGATAGAATCTCTTGAAACAGAAGCTATTGGGAAAGAAAAGAAAACTCTTGAAGAAAAAAAGAAAGAACTTTTGGAAAGAGTCAAGAAAATTTCTGGGAAAGTTGACGAGACTAAATCAGAAGATTTGAAGGAGCGGGTTAAGGCAAAGAAAAGAGCAGATATGCTCGTGCCTCTTGAAGAGTATGTGAAGTCTGGAATTTACATCGGCAAGAGAGCTGTTACTCCAGGAATGAAGAAATTTGTTTACAGAAGAAGGGCAGACGGATTGGCAATTTTTGATACGAACCTTATTGATGAAAAATTGAAGGAAGGAATTGAATATATGTCCAAATTTAATCCTGAGGATATAATTCTTGTTTGCAGAAGGCAAACCGGCTGGACTGTTGTTGAGATGTTTTCTAAACTTACGGGAATAAGAATTTTCACGAAGAAATATCCTGCAGGAATTTTAACAAATCCGAAGCTTCCGAATTTCACGGAGAATGAACTTACTATTGTCACAGATTCTTGGCTCGATAAAAACGCGTTGAATGACACGATGAAAGTTCACAAGAAGATTTTAATGATTTCTGATACAAATAATTTTGCGCAAAATGCAGACAAGGTAATAATCGGGAACAACAAAAGTTCAAAAAGTTTGGGATTAATTTTTTATCTTCTTGCAAGGGGGTATTGCAAAGCCAGAGGAATTGAAGCAGACATTCCTGATTTGGAATGGTGGGTAAAGGACGAGCCGGAGGCTCCTGTAGTGTATTAAAATGACGGAAGAATGTTTGGATGAAAGATTGAGAAAAGTTGTTGACAGAATAAGTTACGGACATCAGCAAAAAATATTGGGAAGCCAGAGAGCGGTTGAAATGTCTGAAATTTATCGGAATTGTTTAAGGCTACAACTTATTAATTTGAGGGCATATTCTTTTGAGGATGAAGATTTGCAAAATAAAGTTGTAACAAGATACAGGGTTAACGGAGAAATCTTTCCTGCAGGCGCGGAGTTTTTGGAGATGATTGATTTACTAGAGCAATATCCGGACCTACCATCTTTTCAGAGTTTTGGAAAGCCAAGTTACAGAATATTTCTCGGACTAACTAAAGAAATGTATCCCATTCACAAAGATATAAACAGATTTGAAAGAAGACATTGGAAATTTGACGCAAAGAAAAATCCGAACCATAATTCAACAAGACAAAGATTAATGCACAGAAAAGCAAGAAGAGACATAGCAAAACTTCTTAATTAAAATGGATTTTTTCACAATAATAATACTAATTTTAGCGGTTTTAATCGGAATTGTCGTCGGACATATATTGGAATCTTTTTAGGGTTATATAAAAAGGTTTTTATATTTATTAAGATTAATTTTTATATGGTTCGTGAAATAAAAAAGGAACAAGGTTTATTAGACGCTTTATTTGGAATTCCTGAAAAAGAAGTTATTTATGAAGATGGAAGAAAAATTGGTGAGATTAGACAAGAAACAACTTTATTTGGAGACCATGTTGGGAGAGTTTATGATACTGGAGGAAATAAAATTTCAGAAACAAGACAAGAAAAAGATTGGCTTGGAAGAGATGTACGGGTTACTTGTGATACAAAGGGGAACATAATCAGCAAACAAAAAGAAACTTCTGAAGGAACCAGAATTGAACAATATGATGATAAGGGGAGATTAAAAACTATAACAGAACATAAAAAAGGACTCTTCGGAGGTAATGTAGATATAACTAGGGATGAAAATTTTAAAGTAACTAGCAGAACAGAATATGAAACAGATTGGCTTGGAAGACCTATCTATATGGAATATAAAGATTCAGGGAAAGTTGACCAAATTACTGGGCAAGATTTGGATGGGAAAAGAATTAGGGTTAGTCACAATAAAAGAAATCTCGCAAAAATAGCAGGAGAAAGCAGAAAGAGAAGAATAGAATCAAAGAAAAATGAAATGGCGGAGCAAATAACTTATACTGATAATTACAGCCCAGATATTATTGGTCAAAAAGCACAAGAAGCGCCTTTCAGTTTAAAACAATTCATATATCCTGCTATTTTCTTGGCGGGAGTTTCCCTAATTGTGGGGTGCCCAATAAAAAGTTATCTGGACCATGAATATAGGGGGAAAATACTTCGCCAAGTAATCGAAGTTGCAGATGAAAATAAAAACAGAATTATCGAGATGTTTGAATTGAAGAAAGTCCATGAGACATTAGGCATCAAATATCAAGATGAATTTTATGAATTCTACGAGAAGGGATCTTTTAGTGGTGGAGCGTTGGGAGCATTGACTTTTTTGACTGATGAACAAATGGAATTATACTTGAAGATAATTTTATAATCTTGTTTTTTTATTTTAATCCCATGGAACTTATAACCACAATTATTCTTTTGCTTCTTGGAATTTTTATAGGATATTTTATTGGCAAAATCCTAAGAAACAAATACTGGGAAGAGCAAATTGAAGGCGAGAGGAAAGACGCAATTGCAAAATCCCGCGCAACGCTAGGCGGTTTATTTTCCGAGCAACTTGCGCCTTATTTGCCAGATTTTCCATAT
>CAYINP010000061.1:0-3911 GCA_964364785.1 Candidatus Woesearchaeota archaeon
AAACTTATGCTTCGTGGATTTTTGCAATTCCAATTGCAATTCTTATGCTTTCTGAGAGAATTTTTGGAATGAGTTTGATTCCTGAAAATTATCTTATAACTGTTATTCTTGTTTTGGCGTTTCCCGTTGTTTTTATTTTTGGGTGGGAAACAATCAAAGGCGGAATGCGAGGATTGTTCACTTTTTATTTTAATATGGATTCTCTTATTGCGTTGGGAACTGTTGTTGCTTATCTGACTGGAATTTTCAGTTATTTTGGTTTTGTTGCCGATTATTCTGGGGTTTCGGCCATGATTATGTCTTTTTTCACGACAGGAAAATACGTTGAGTCAATAGCAAGGGGAAGAGCTTCCCAGGAAATAAAAAAACTTCTTGAACTTGGCGCGAAGAATGCGAGAGTTTTAAGAAACAGGGAAGAAATTGAAGTTCCCATTTCAGAAATTAAGATAGGGGATATAATAATTGTAAAACCAGGAGAAAAAATTCCCACTGACGGAATTGTTGTAAAAGGTTTTAGCAGCGTCGATGAATCAATGATTACCGGAGAAAGTTTGCCAGTTGAAAAGAAAATGAAAGACAATGTAATTGGCGCGACAATAAATCAGGATGGAATTCTTTATGTAAAAGCGACGAAAATAGGAAAGGATACTTTTTTGGCACACATAATTGATTTGGTTGAAAACGCTCAAGGGACAAAAGTGCCAATTCAAGAACTTGCCGATAAAATAACCGGGATATTTGTTCCGTCAATTCTGGTAATTGCATTTATGACATTTTCAGGATGGTTTTTTCTTTCAGGTGATTTAAGCCGTTCAATAGGTGTGGGAATTTCCGTTCTTGTTATTGCGTGTCCGTGTGCTTTAGGTTTAGCAACGCCTACTGCATTAATGGTTGGTTCAGGAATGGGCGCGAAGCGCGGGATTCTTATAAGAAAGGGAGAAGCAATACAAACAATGAAAGAAATAAAGATTGTAGTTTTTGACAAAACTGGAACGATAACAAAAGGAAAACCCGAAGTGAAGGTGATTAAATCTTCCAAGAGAGTTTCCGAAAAATATTTTATGGAGATTGCCGCTTCAATGGAAAGACTGAGCGAGCATTCAATTGCAAAGTCAATTGTTGAAAAAGCAAATTTGAGAAAATATAAGGAAGTGAAAAATTTTAAAGTTTTAAGAGGGAAGGGGATAGAAGGGACGATAGGAAGGAAAAAAATAATGGTTGGAAATTCTAAACTTATGATTGAAAATAAAATTTCATTGAGCGAATTTGGAAACTTTCTTGAAAAGTTTGAATCTTCGGGTTTCACGACAATGATTGTTTCAGAAAACAAGGAAGCGATTGGAATTATAGGCGTTGCTGATGCTGTGAAATCTGATTCTGCGGAGGCAATTTCTCTTTTGAACAATGAAGGATATAAAACTGTAATGATTACCGGAGACAATGAAAGAACTGCAAGAGCCATTGCAAAGGAAGTCGGTATTTCAGAGGTGATTGCAAATGTTCTCCCGGAAGATAAAGTGAAAAAAGTTGAGGAACTCCAAAAACAAGGAATGGTTGCTTTTGTCGGCGATGGAATAAACGACGCTCCTGCGTTAAAACAAAGCAATGTCGGAATTGCGATGGGAACTGGAACGGATATTGCAATTGAATCCGGCGATTTGGTTTTGGCTAAAGGCTCTCTTATTGGAGTTGTCCAAGCGATAAATCTTTCAAAGAAAACTTTTGGAAAAATAAAACAAAATTTATTTTGGGCTTTTGCTTACAATACAATTGCGATTCCTTTTGCTGTTGCAGGATTTCTGCATCCTGTGATTGCAGAAATAGCAATGGCTTTGTCTTCAATAACTGTTGTTGCAAATGCGAATTTATTAAGGAGAGCGAAGATTTAGTTTAAAATGAAATCATTCAACGAACGTTGTTATGAAATTTTGAAAGAAGTTCCAAAAGGAAAAGTTACGACTTACGGTGCGATTGCAAGAAAATTAAAAACAAAAGCATATCGCGCGGTTGGAAATGCGATGAACAAAAATCCTCATGGATTTTTAAGCAAGGGAAATATTCCATGTCATAGAGTTGTTGGTTCTAATGGAAACTTGGTTGGATTTGCGCACGGATTGAAAAAGAAATCCGAGATGTTAAAGAAAGAAGGAATTGAAATAAAAAATGGAAAAGTTGATTTAAAGAAATATGGATTTAAGTTTTAATGTCCATTTTACGCTTGCACTCTCGTGCTTGCTTTATTGATGGCTTAAAACCAACTTCGTCAGGTTTTTCGCTTAACAAAGATTAATGCGAAAAATTCGAGCGAAGCCAAATTTGGAGCAATATGAATTTCGCGAACGAAATCGTCGTAGAAAACGACTCAATTATCTTGATAGATGAAGTGAGCGTAACCATTGTTATAACAATCTTTATAAAACACCTTTCTTTTTTCCTAGGAATGGACAAGGACATTGGAAAAATAACGAAAGGGGAATTTCAGGGAACAGTCACGGATATTGTTGTCGGAATAAGAGAATACAATGGAAAAGTCGGCGTTGACATAAGAGAATTTGTTTCAAGCGAGAAATATACTGGGCCGACGAAAAAAGGATTGAGAATTCCCGCAGATAGTTTTCATAAATTCAAGGAAATGATTAATTCAATAAAAGATTCCGATTTGAAATCTTCAGGAGATGGAGCAAAATCTCCAAGTAAAAAATCTTCTTCAGGCGATGAAGAATTGCCGGATTATTGAAATAATTTCTCGATTGCAAACCAAGAAATTCCCGTTGAAATCAAACCGAAGAAAATTCCTTTTATGATTCTTGATTTTTCTTCTTTGAGATAAACCAGCGAAACTATTGCAGTGATGTAAATAAGAAACGCGAAAATCGCAAATTTCAAATCGCCATAATAAATGCTGAGGAAAACTACAATTATTATTCCAAAGCCAAGACGAATGTTTCCTTTGAAGAAATATATTAAAACCAAAAATAAAAATCCCGCGAGAGCAACTTTTGCGAGATAAGAATAATTATTTGTTATTGAAATTCTTGCGAGCGCGAGAATGAAAAAAATCGGGCTTCCCAATGCAATAATATCTCTTGCGCTTTCTTTTAGAAAATTCTTAATTTTCATTTCAAGAAGAAACGGAAATTGCGGATTTTCCCATTATGTTAAGATTTTTTATGTATCCGTCCAACTTGAATTTTTGATTTTCAACTTTTATATCTCCGACAAAATCCCGCAAAGTTATTTCCTCGTTTTCAACATTGAAAATATTTTTATCGTCGTTCAATTTTATTGTCCCGGAAGTTGCATAAATTAATTCCTTTATTACAACGTCTTTCTCCGCGGAAAATGAAGAATAGAAAAATTCTTTTCCGAAGGAAACTTTCACCGTGCTTTTTGTCTTATGCTCAATCGGAATTCCGTTTATGAGAACTTTTGACGCTTTTCCTTTCAAAGCGGAAATTTTTTCGTTGTCAAACGAAATCTCGCCCGTGTAGTTTTCCATTGTTATGTAGTTGCTTTTAGAATCCAAAGAAAATCTTTCAGATTCAACATAAAGGAATGATTCAGAATTTCCTTTCAGTTCGACTTTTTGAAAGTTTCCTTCAATTTTTAAAACTGGGATTGTTAAATCTGCTACAAACTTTATCGTGCTGTTCGGTTTTACCTCACTTACAACTTTTTCTGTTATTAATCCTGTGAGAGAACTATCTGAATAAAAAGAAGTTATTATAAGAAGTCCGAGGATTCCGAAGAAAATAAGAGCTATTCCCAGTTTTATGTATGTCTTTTTTTTATTATGCTGGGGGAGATAAGTCATATTGCTCATCTGTTACCTCTCCCTTTTCCAGTAGTTGCAACTACGGCTTTCTTTACCATCTTTTCTTCCAAGAATTGAATAACATGGTGCGGGTCGT
>CAYINP010000062.1:0-3845 GCA_964364785.1 Candidatus Woesearchaeota archaeon
AGCGTTTATTCTTATGCGGGAAGCACAACTGCGACGCCGATTTATCCTCCTCTTGGTTTGGCTTATATTGCCGCAGTTATCAGAGAAAAAGGACACGAGGTTAAAATTCTTGAAGCAAACGCCCATGACTTAAATCATCAGCAAATAAAAGAAGTTATTGAAAGATATTCTCCTGATTTTGTCGCAATGACTGGATCTTCAAGTATGATGAACGAGATAACGAAACTTTGTGCCCTACTTCCAACAAATGCGAAAGTTATCTTCGGAGGAATCCATGCAACTTCAATGCCGGAAGAAGTTCTTAGAGATTATCCAAGGATAGATGTGCTTGTTAAGGGGGAAGGAGAAGAATCAATTATAGGAATTTTGGAAGGAAAATCCTACAAAGACATTCTTGGAATTTCATATCGTGATAAAAAAGGAAAAATAATTCATAATAAGGAAGCGCCGTTTATTGAAAATCTTGATGCCTTGCCTTTTCCGGCGCGAGATTTATTGCCGATGCACAAGTACTTTAGTTTTGAAGCAAGAAGATATCCTATTGATTATATTGTTTCAGGACGCGGTTGCCCTTATCATTGCATTTTCTGCGCGGACTTCATAACTTCTGGAAGAAAAATGCGCGCGCGCGGCGCTGAAAATATCGTGAAAGAAATTCAAATGCTCGTCGATAAATACGGCGTTCAGGAAATTGATTTTCAGGATGATAACTTTACTCTTTATGCAGACAGGGTAAAAAAATTCTGCGACTTGATGATAAAAACTGGATTGAATAAAAAAGTTATTTGGAAAGTTGCAAATGGAGTTCGTTGCGACAAATTATCTCTTCCAATGTTAAAGCATATGAAAAAAGCCGGCTGTTACATGCTTTCGCTTGGAATAGAATCTGGAAATCAGGAGATTCTAAACAAAATGAGAAAAGCAGAGAAATTAATTGACATTCAAAATGCGGCGAAATGGTGCGCGGAAGCGGGAATAATCACAAGGGGTTTGTTCATCTTTGGGTTGCTTGGGGAAAACAGAAAAACAATGCTGGACACAATACGATTTGCAAAATCATTGCCTTTGGATACTGCAACTTTCCACGTTTGCATCCCAATGCCGAAAACAGAATATTGGAATATAATAAAAAAGGAAGGACAACTTCTTGATGTCGCTTGGGAAAAATACACTGCCTATTCTGAAGGCGCTTTCAAACACGGAGAAGTCACTCCTGAATTGATGAGTGAAATGCAAAAGCGCGCGTATAAGGAATTTTATTTGCGCCCTTCGTTTATAATAAGAAGATTTTTAAGACTTAGAACAATGAAAGATATCAAGCTCGTCGCCAAAGGTGGCTTGGAAGTTTTGAAGTTTGCGAAGAGTTCGTGAGCGAGAATTAATTTTAATTGACGAGGTAAAAAACAATTTATATGTTTTATTGTGGGGAAAAATGAGGATTTAGAGTTGCCCAGAATTAGAATTATCAGAGAACACTTCAAACCCTATGCTTATAATCCCTCCAAGAAATAAAAGAAAACTTATAATTATCAAACTTACTGGAACTAATAAAAAACTATTAAATCCAGATTCTGTTTGTTCAATAACTTTTTCAGTTTGTTGGTTCCCTAATGAATCTTGTACAGAATTTATTGAGTCACCTATAGTTTGTCCTATAGAATTTATTGTTTTTGAATCAGAAATAACGCTTATCCCAAATAAAATTCCAAACCCTAACAATAATCCCAAAAGACCAAAAATCGTAACAATAATTTTACCTTCCATTTTGTTCTTCCCTACGCACTTATTTTCTCATCCGCCCCCGCATACTTCGTCCCTGCGAATTGCACGAGATGTCCGACGACGGCTTTCATTCCATTCAACGTGTAAACAACATCTTCCATTGTCTTGATTCTTTTCGCGTGCTGGAAAATATATCTCGGATCCAAATAAATTCGGTAATTCATTTGACAAAGTTTCTGAACATCATCTGGAGTCATTCCAGGAGTTTTGAAAACAGGTTCTGTCATGTCAAATCTCTCATAATCTTTAGGATCAAATCTAAACCAGTTTTTCTCTCTTCCTTCTTCGTACAAAGGTGTTCCAGGATAAGGAACTATTACTGTGCTTTGAAGAACATCTGCGTAACCTTTAGTCATCAAAACTTTTGCTAAACGAATCGTTTCCAACGCGTCATTTTTTGATTCCCACGGATATCCCACCATCATTGTAAGATGAACAGTCAAACCTGCGCGTTTCGCGTCTCTGCACGACGTTACGACTTCAGGAATTTTTGTTCCCTTGTCCAATTTGTCAATTGTTTTCTGGCATCCTGACTCCAATCCGTATTTCAACAATCTGAATCCCGCGGCTTTCATCATTTGATATTGTTGCAAATTCACAGCGCCAAACCTCATGTTGCAGGAATACATCACTTTCTTGTTGTATCCGGATTCAACCATTAACTTGCAAAACTTTTCCAACCAAGGTCCGACGGTAATTGTTCCGCAATCATCAAAGATTTCTTTTACTCCGATTTCATCGACGAGATATTTCACTTCTTTCATTACGTCTTCAGGACTTCTTACTTTGAACGCGCCCTTCGGATAAAGTGTGTGGTCCCAAACGCAGAATGTGCATTTTCCATACCAACAATCTCTTCCGCTCATTATGTAAGCCAAAGGTCTTCCCTTCAAATTAAATTCAATCTGATAATTTTGATTCTTCGTAAGTTTTCTGTCTATTATTGGAGCATCGTCAAGTTTTCCTGTGAAATTATATCTTCCATTATCAACAATTTCTCCTTTGCTATTACGATACCAAATTCCACGTGGAATCTTCTTTCCATCTTTTAATGCATCAAGCAATTCGCAAAATGCAAAATCATAATATCCGCCTTTTATAACAAAATCAATAGGAGAATTTTCCATTGTTTCTCTTGCATCATAAGAAACGTGGTCCCCGCAAATGACAATCTTCATCTGAGGGAATTTCTGTTTTAAATGCTTTATAGAATCCCAATGTTTTTTTATAACTGGAGCTTTTGTTTCAAAAAAGAAAACATCTGGTTTTTCTTTTTCAAGCATTTTATCAAAAATATCTGTAGTCATATATTCAGCTACGGCGTCGTACCAAACAACATTATATCCTTTTTCGCGAGCCATCGTTGCTGCGATTCCCATTGCGACTGGAAATAAAAAAGACGCAACCTGAAAATATTGAAACTGTCTGTTTTGAGAAAGCAAGGCGGTTCCCTTCGCAGATTCAACAGGAGGATATCCCACAAGAACCTTGTTTATTTTCATAGGAGAATTCTTTTCTTCAATAATTTTCTTGGTTTTAACAGAAGATTTAACCGCTTTTTTAACCATAGTTAATTTAACATTGCTTCGTTTAAAAGTATTGTGATAAAGAATTATCTCTTTCTCTCGACTTCTCTCAGAACTTTGATTTCACACTCAAAAGACTTCCACTCGCTGACATTAATATTCTCGTCGTTTTCATGTTCGGTGCAATATCTTAAACTCTCGTAAAATCTTCCACATTTTGGACAACGATAAAAATTTTGCTTTGGCATATTATTTCTTGTATGTTTGCTTTAAAAAAACTTCTGTGTTCAACCAACACTCTTGTTTGTAAAAGATTTCTTGACAAATCCATAAATCATTCCTGCGCCATATGATATGTGTATTAAAAAATAAATGAAAGGCAGAAAAATCACCGCGCTAATATTATGGTTTTTTATTGAATCATGTATTGAAAAAAGAAAGGATAAAATGAGATATGCTGTCGCTGGCAAAAGATTAAGCATATTAAAAAAAGGAATTTTGGCAAAAAGCCAGTAACCTGCGCTGATTGCATTTCCT
>CAYINP010000063.1:0-3817 GCA_964364785.1 Candidatus Woesearchaeota archaeon
GTAAAAAAATTAAGAGTTTTTTCCAACGAACAAGGATATTTGTTCGAGACTTTAAGGAATGACGATTCTTTTTATAATAAAGAATTCGGGCAAGTTTTAATTTTTGAAGTTTATCCCGGAGTCATTAAAGGGTATCATCTCCATGAAAAGCATGATGAATACATAACCTGCGTCAAGGGAAACATAAAATATGTTGTAGTAAAAGAAAACCCAGACGGCTCAAAAAAAGTTAACAAGTTTGTAATAGGAGAGAGAAATCCTGCGATGATCAAGATTCCGCGTGGATTATGGAGGGGATATATGCCTCTCGGAAACCAGCCGGCAATGGTTATAGATATTATGAGCAGGCCTTACGACGCAAAAGATCCTGATACAAAAGAAAAAGATCCGTTTGCATTCGGAGATGTTTGGACTGTTAAAAAAGGATAATTATTTTTTCTCACTCAAAGCTTCCTTGTTTCTTGAACCGCCTTCCTCATCGCCAAAGATAAATCCGTGCCAAAATCCAATCACATTAACTGCGTGCTCAACAATTCCTGCAACAAAAAAATGTATTGGAAAAAGATAAAACTTTTTTTTCCAGGGATAGCGAAAATAGATTGAGCCGAAACCAATAATAGGAGTTGCCCTTATAATCTTCTGTAAAAATCCATCTGACATAATCCAATCATCTCTAACAGAAATACCATTGAATCTTGAATAATTATAAAATGTTCTCAACATTTTTTTATAATCTTGGTGGGGATGTATATGATAAATAATAACATTACCTCTTTCAATTTTCCCGATTTTTCTAATTTTTTTTGCAAAATCAACATCAATTGCAGAAACATTTTCATCAATATACCCTATTTTTTTTAAGTCGTCTTTTCTATATGCACAACTTGTAAGATTCATTGATGGCTTTCTCAATTTCAAGTCGCCAATCGTAAACATTCTTACAAAAAATGGGCGTTTTTTCCATTGATATTCCGGGAGAAGCAAATCTGAAAGGACAGCAGATACTTCCTTGTTTTCAAACGGTTTTATTATTTTTTCAATATAATATTCATTTTCAGGAACACAGTCTTGAGCCAGAATAACAATAAATTCTCCTTTTGATTCTTTTATTCCAAGATTTATGGAAACTGCCTCAGGATTATTCCACTTCTCAATTATTTCAACAGGAACAGTTTGCTTTTTCAATATTTCTCGCGTCTTGTTAAAAACTTCTTCTTCGGGCTTGTAAACTGGAATAACGACGCTTACTTTTGGTACAGAATTTTTTGGTTTCAACATATTGTCTTGATTTATTTTTAATTTATAATTTTTTATATTTCAGGAAACCATTCTCGCAGCCATAGTTCCAAACTTACAAGCATCCACAATTTCTGTCCGAATTTTTCTCCATTATTTTTATTTTCTTTAATCCATTTAGAAAGATTAACCTGATTTATTACATTTTTTATTTTAGAGTTTTCATTCAATAAAAGATTCTTGCTGGTTTCAAAGAAATTTCCTTTGAACCATTTGTCAAGAGGCAGTGGAAACCCTTGTTTTTTTCTGCTAATTATTTCCTCCGGAAGATATTTTTTCGCAACTTCTTTCAAGATGTATTTAGAAATGTTTTTATTTTCGCTTAGAGTGTCACAGGTCTCATCTAAAGATAATTTTTCTTCGTCAGAGAGAGTCCATTTTGTTTTCAGGTCCGAAGAAAAATCAAATGCTGTTTGAACGAGCCTTTTGGTCAAAAATGGTACCCTTCCCTCAATAGAATTTGCCATAGTTGAAGAATCTAGTCTATTCAAAAGTCCCGGTAGATGTAGTTTTAAGAAAACATAGGATATTTTTTTTGAATATGGTACATCAAATTTATAAAAATAATCTGCGATAATTTCTGAATAATCTTTTTTAGAATTTTCGTTCAAAATAAAATTCTTTTCTACCTCAGTCCAGTAATTATACAAGAATAGAAAATGTTTTAATTCAGAATCCAAGTTACTAATATATTTTTTAGATAGGTTTGGATGTTTTGAGAAATCGTTCTTTATCTTTTGTAATAGCGCGTAGTCTCTTACACTTGAGAAAATTCTTCCGTATCCTTCAAATATTTCATCTGCACCTTCCCCAGATAAAATAACTGTAACATTCTCCTTTATTTTTTTTGCTAAGAGATAAAGAGCAATTTCATTAGGAACTCCGACTGGTTCATCTTTGTATTTTGAATATTCTTTCATAATATCCAAAAAATTTGTAGAATCAACTGGAACTTCAAAATGGTTTGTTTTATTTAAAGTTGCAACAGTCTTGGCAAATTCTGTTTCATCAAACCCTTCTTCTGAAAATTTAACTGTAAAGGTATTTATCGGTTCTTGTTCTTGTCCTGCTGAAATTGCAGTTACAAGGCTCGAATCCAGGCCCCCCGATAAAATAACTCCTAATGGAACGTCGGATATCTTTCTTGTCTTTATGCTGTAATTTAATTGATTATCCAGCTCTTTTTTCGCTTCAATTTCTGTAAAATATCTTTTATTTTCTTGCAAATCCCAATATTCCCAGATTTTTTCTATTTTCTTCTCTCTCAGATTATAGATTAGATTATGAGATGGTAGAAGTTTGAATATACCTTTGAATAATGTTTCTTCTCCCAAGATATATCTATAAGATAAAAAAGAAGAAATAGCTGGTTTGTTCAATTCTTTTTTTATATCATGATTCAATATAGCTTTTATTTCAGAAGCAAAAATAAACTTATCTCCACTATGAAAATAATAAATTGGCTTCTCACCAAATCTGTCTCTTGAAAGAAAGAATATATCTTTATTTTTGTCATAAATACAGAATGCCCACATTCCATCAAATTTTTTAACACATTCAAAACCCCATTCTTCATAAGAATGGATAATCACTTCAGTATCTGAATTTGAATTAAATCTATATCCTAAATTTTCCAATTCTTTTCTTATCTCCAAAAAATTGTAAATTTCTCCATTGAAAACGATCCAAATTGTCTCATTGGAATTTGACATGGGTTGTTTTCCTCTTTCAGATAAATCAATTATTGCAAGTCTTTGGAAGCCGAGAGAAATTCCATCAATAAAAGTTCCATCAGAATCTGGGCCACGATGTTTTATTGATTCCTTCATTGACTCAATTAATTTTTTATCTTCCCAATTAAATCCAGAGATTCCACACATAAAATAGTTTTGAGGTTTAGTTATAAATAGGTTATGAAATTACGCTTTACATATAAATGCTTAAAAGGGATTAATATTAACAAAGATTTATGGATGGTCTTGCAAGAATAATAAGAACATACAAAGAAAATCCTCAATTTATAGTTGAAGATGTTTTGGCGAGTTTTCATGGAAGAGTGGATTCCGAGTTATATTTGCCTGAAGTTAAATATGATGCTTTGACTGAGTTTTACGGATTGCCGAAAAATGATTTTAGAGAAAAAGTTGCAGTTCTTGCAAATCCGGAAGCACTTGAAGATAATTTTAAGCATACAAAATTAACTGGGTTACATCTATTGATGTTCGCGCGGCAAATGCAAGAAAACTTGGTGATAGAGAACCTTTCATTCAGCTTGCGGCAATTGGGGTGACTATAACAAAAGACAATCAAATTATTCTCGGTGTCCGTGGAGGGGCAATAACTCCAGAAAGAGTTCAGCAGTATGCTTCCGGACTATATGGATGCGCTCCAGGAGGAAGCGTCACGTTCAAGAAACAGTATAAAACTGATCCAATAACTGACACGATAGAAAGTGAATTTCGCGAGAAACTTGGAAACTTTGAAGTCCATGATTCAAAAATTATCGGAGTCTTTGAAGCTA
>CAYINP010000064.1:0-3704 GCA_964364785.1 Candidatus Woesearchaeota archaeon
CAGATACGAGGGACGCGCAGAAAGCCGGCGGAAGCGGGACGCCTTATTTTGTAATAAAGAAATCTGGAGAGGAAAAAGGAAAAGCATTGAGCGGAGCGCAACCATTTTCCGCTTTTGAGAATATTATTCAGGCGGAATTGAATTAGATTTTTTATAAATTAATTATAAAATCTTCTTCGCATTTTGGCTGATATAAAAATAAGGGAGGAATTTTACCTGTGTCTTTTTCCAGAAAAGTTTTTTCAAGTTTTCCAGTATGTATATTAAATTGCTGCAACAAATCAACTTTTTTGTCGTATTTCAGAAATGGGAATCTTGGTTTTATCCTGGAATTTTCACAAGAGATGAAATAGCTGTAAGAGTTCCAGTTATCTATATTTTCAAGAGAAACATCAAAAATATAAGTCCTAAATTTTGCAGAAATTCCAGAGAAATTTTCTATATAATCTTTTTGATATTTTTGCTCTTGCGCATTTACAGAAAGGTGTATCAATAATGCAAGAATGGATAATATTTTTCTCATTTTAAACCCTCATCACGAATTCAATTTCTTCTTCGGAAAGTTTCAGCTCTTTTTGGATTTCGGGATTTTTCAAAATAATCCTTATGACTGGAAATTCATTCATCGCGCGCTTCAATCCAACGTGAACATACTTAGAAAATTTTTCGGAGATTGATTTCTTCTTTTCGTTTTTCTGATTGTTCATCCATATTTGCAAAATCCTGCTTGGTTTTTTGTAACTTGTAAAACCTGATTTGGAACTTTTTTTCGCCGAGGAAATTCCGTAACTTAAAAAGAAATTTTCGTAAATCAAAAATCTCCAATATTGCTGCCTGTAAATTCTTTTTTTGAAAATATCCACTCTGCTTAATAATTCGTAAGCTCTTGCGAGCTCGACTCCCTTGTATTCTGCGGAAATATTCTCCTCAATCCATAAAATTATTTCATCTATCGGCATTTTTACGGAATCAAAAATTCTCATTGTTTCTTCCGATGGTTTGCCTTTGAAAACCAGTTTCAATGCGTTGAAAATATCGATTTCCTTGTTTCTCTCGGAAATTTCGGGAAATTCAGAAGTCATTCCCGATTCTGCCTGCAAATCGTTCAACGCGGCACGCAAATCGCCCTTTGCATTCATTGCGATTCTTGTTATATTTTTTTCGTCTATGAAAGAAGATTCTTTTTTCAAGACATCAATCAAGATATCTTTTATCGTTTTGTAACTTATTTCTTTAAGCTGAATCATATCCGCTTTTTTTCTCAGCGTTGCCAGTTCTTTTTTCCAGATGTCGTTTGCAGTAATTATTACTGGGTAAGGTGTTTGAACAATCAAAGCCAGCAATTCTGAAAGTCCGCCCCAGTCTGCGACTGAAATTCCATCAACTTCATCAACAAGGATTACTTTTTTTTCTTTGAAAAGAGATTTTTGCTCCATAGCAGGTTTAAGAATTTCCTTTAATTTTTCGCGGTTTCTCAAATCGGAAGCATTTAACTCAAAAATTTCAGAATTCTTTTCTTTCGCCAAAACGTGAGCCAGAGTTGTTTTTCCAGTTCCGGGAGGACCGTGCAAAATTGCGGCTCGCGTCCTTGGAAAATTATCATAGAAGATTTTTATTTTTGATATTGCATCATCTTGTCCTTTCACTTCAGAGAACTTTTTTGGGCGATATTTTTCAGTCCACGACATTTTATTCCAACCTCGTTGGATCACCGTTTATCAAATCCTGATGATATCTTTCATATTCTTCGTGCACTTCCGGACTTTTATCCAAACCAGAAATTGTTGGATGATATTTATCGCTTTTCATGTAAGAGTATATTGTTCCAGGCAGGGATTTTATTCTTCGAATGAATCTTGAAATCGGCATGTTTTCAATTTCAAATTCTGTTTTTTCAACAAGTCTTTCAATTTTTTTCATTTTCCCAATCCTGCAAGAACGAAACTTGCAAGCAAAGATTGAAGTTGAATAAATGGGTCGGAACCTTCGACTATTCTGAATTCTATTTCGCCGGTTTTTTCAGTGAGCTTTACTTTTAATTCAGGTTCAATCTGCATATTCCAAACTTCTTTCTGAATTGCTTTTATAACATCTTGTCCAGAAATGCTATCCTTTAACATTATATCGAGAAGTTTTTCTCTTGCGCCTTGGAAATCCCCAGATATGGCGTAATCAAGAACTACTTTTATTTCTCTTGGTTTTGTGCTCGCCAAAATTGTTTGAACCAGGCTTGGAGAAATCGACGGAGAAATTGAAGCCGTGGATTGCAAAAGGTTTATGCATTTTCTGCAATCTCCCTCGCTGCCTTCGTAAAGAGAATCAACAGATTCTTGAGGTATTGTCAATCTTTCAGTTTCTTCAATTCTTCTCAGAACTTTTTCAACATCTTTTTTTTCAAGAAGCTTGAAACGAAAAACGACGCAACGAGATTGGATAGGGTCTATGACTTTGCTTGAATAATTGCAGGATAAAATAAAACGGCAAGATGAAGAATAATTTTCCATAGTTCTTCTTAATGCTTGCTGCGCCTCAGGCGTCAGCGCATCGGCTTCGTCGAGGAAAATTATTTTGAAAGGAACATTTCCAAGAGATTTTGTCCTTGCGAAATTTTTAACTTTTTCCCTTACAATATTTATTCCTCTTTCATCTGATGCATTCAGTTCAAGATAATTTTCCTTCCAAGAATCTTTATAGAGTTCCTTTACAATTATTAATGCAAGCGTGGATTTTCCCGTTCCTGCCGGGCCTGCGAACATCAAATGCGGAATGTTCATAGAATTTACTAGAGCGGAAACGCGCTTAACAATTTCTTCCTGTCCTACTAACTCAGAAAACTTTCCCGGGCGGTACTTTTCAGTCCATATTTCAGAAACCATCTTTTTATTGTTGCAAAATATTATTTTGCGCGCCAATTTTTCCTTCGGCGCAAGGCGTAGAAACTGAAAATAAAACCAGATTATAAAGATTGTTGTGGTAAGAAGTCAAGAGTTTAATATATTATTTAACCTATCAATTATCTGTCCATCTTTTCCATTTATTTCCTTCCTAATTCTATCCAATTTTAATTCTAAATTCTTGGAGTTGCTTTCATCCTTGGATGTTTTAAGGGGAAGATATTGTGGCAAATCAGATTCAATTAGTTCTTCTCCGCTTATTACGTAGTTTCTAATGTGTTCGTACGCAAGATGCATTTGCTTTTTTTCTTCTTCGGACAAATTATCTTTGTTTTTTAAAGTCAAATATTCCGCATATTGCCTTATGAAATCTTCATTATCCATGGAAGACAAATAAAATAGTTGTTTTTAAAATAGATTATAATGGAGAATACATTTAATTGCTTCTTCTTAATTTACGCTTGCGCTTTTCCTTTTTCAATCTTTTACGCTGCCATTTCCATCTCATCTGCCAGCGTTTTTTCCAACGCCTCGAGGAACGCTTCATATGAGAACCTCCAGCGGGTTCTTCACAGTTCCAGCAACCATTAATGTCATACTATGAATTGAGAAAATTTGTTTTTAAAGGTTTTCGTTGTATTTTAATTTGCGGAAAAAGAATCAGTCTTTCACCTCGATTTTCATATTTACGTTCTTTGGAATTTGCAGCCTCATAATTCCGTGAAGGACTTTGTCATTTGCCGGAAGGTCAATCAATCTTCTGTGAATTCTCATTTCAAATCTGTCAAATGTTGCTGTCCCGTTTCCACA
>CAYINP010000065.1:0-3691 GCA_964364785.1 Candidatus Woesearchaeota archaeon
CGTCATCAACTCCACATTCTGAATTTCCATTTGAAGTTATATCATACTCAAACTCCCTTCCACCCTGTTCCACATCCAAATTTCTTATCGAAAAAGCAAATCCCCGATAATCTTGATTTCCTTTCTCTATTGTTATAAGTCTCGTCGGAGGATAAATCACAATCTTTCTCGCGTCATCTTCGGCGAAAAGTTTGTTGATTTCATTTTTTACCGCCTGGTCTATTGCATTTATGTTTTCAATGGAACCTGAAAAAATATTTCTCACAAGAACCAAGCCGAGAATCAAAGTAGTCATCAAGAGAACTATTGTTACAATCGTCCCGACGGACATTTCAATCGCTGCTGTTTTTGATTTCATTTTATATTGGAAGATTGTTAAAACCCTTCGTTGCGAGCCAAGCAGCAAGAGCCGCAGTTATCGCAAAAAATATTATGCTCAAGACAATTCCTATTATATTAAGTTTTTTTGCTTTTTCAGACAAATGTGTTTTTTGTTTTCTGCTGTGAACAAAACCGACAATTCCAGTTATGAAGGCGGCGACTGGCTGGAAGAACGCAAGAATTATGCTCATAACCCCTAGAATGTAACCTACCTCGCTGAAATCACCGTCTTTGGACATTTCAAGTAAAATGGGTTTTGTTTTATAAATGTTTTCATAAGAAAGTTTAAAACTTTCGTTGATTTTGATGAAAAATGAAGAAAACAAATTTCAGGAAACTTGTTACAGAAAACGGAACAATTATTCTCGCGGGAAAAAATGACGAGAGCAACGAGGATTTGATTTCGCAAGTTGAAAATGACGAAGAGGTTTTTCATACTAAAGAAGCTGGAAGCCCTTTTGTAAATATAAAAGGAAAAGCGAAAAAATCCACGGTAAAAACAGCCGCGATTTTTTGCGCGAAGTTCTCAAGAGATTGGAAAAAAAATAAAAAAGATGTTGTTGTTCATCAGTTTAAAGGAAAAGATATTTACAAAGAGAAAGGAATGAAAATTGGAACTTTTGGAATTAGAAAATTCAAGACGATAAAAATAAAAAGACAAGAGATAGAAGCTTTTCAATGATATTCAATCTAAATCCAAAAAGAGATATTTTTCTAGAAAAGATTTACTATGACGCGTTAAAAAAATTCAATTCATTTTACGGATTGAAATTTGGGAAAGGCGTTATTGAAATAATAATCGTCAAAGACAGAAAAACAATTGACATGTTGAAAGGAAAGAAAACGGAAAGATGGCTCGTTGGATGGGCGAATGGAACTTCAGTTTATGTTATTGACCGAAAAAATTATGAAAAAGACAGCAGCCACAAATATTCAGATGAGAGATATTCTGCATTGATTATGCATGAAATGGCGCACATTTTTCTAAAATTTTTTGCAAATTCATCTTACAAACCCATTTGGATTGACGAAGGAATGAGCATTTATCTTTCCGGGCAAAATAGATTCAAGAAAAAGCCGAAAAAATTTGAAGGTTTCCTCGGATGCTACGACAAACTTGAAGAAAATGTATATAATGAAGCGGGATTCTTCATAGAATATTTGGTAAAAAATTTCGGAAAAAATAAATTGCTAAAACTCATCAAAAATTTAAAAGAAGTAAATTCTAAAGAAAAATTTGAGAAACTATTTAAACAAACTTACGGGTTTGAAATTAATTACAAGGAGATTAATAAAAAATTCAAATGAAAAAAATCGCAGTTGCGCAAATCGGGAAGAACGGTGTCACAGACAATTTTATTGAAACTTTGAAAACTTATTTCAAGAATCATAACAGCGTCAGGATTTCTGTTTTGAAAAGCGGGACAAGAGACAGAAAAGAATTGAAAAGAATTGCCGAAGAAATCCCAAAGAAACTTGGAGAAAATTTTACGTCGAGGGCAATTGGGTTTACAATTATTGTAAGGAAGTGGAGAAAGAATTTATCAAAGAAATTGAGCCCTTCAACTTCCTCTCCGCGAGTCAAATGGAAAAAACCTTCCAGATAACTTTATAAATCTGGTTTCTAGATATTTTTATTGATTACTCGAAAGAGTTATTCTAATGCCGTAAACCTTTACAGGTTCGTTCGAATAAATCCGACCGAAGGCATGCCGAAAATAAAATGTCAGTATATGAAATAAATCCGCAAGAATTCAACGACAAGTTAGCCGAAGCTTTGAAAAAAGTTCACGAATTTAAGCAGCCCGAATGGGCGATGTTTGCGAAGTCTGGACCAAGCAAAGAAAGACCTCCGGAAGATTTGGATTTCTGGCATAAAAGGGCTGCGAGCATCCTGAGGCAGATTTATCTTAACAAAACCGTCGGTGTGAGCAGATTGAGAACAAAATATGGAAGCAAGAAAAATCGTGGAATGAGGCCTGAAAAATTCGCAAGGGCGGGCGGAAAAATGATTCGAATGATTTTACAGCAAGCGGACAAAGCAGGACTCACGGAAATTGCAAAACAAATAAGAGGAATAAAAGGAAGAAGAATAGGAAGACAGTTAACGAAAAAAGGAATTGAATTCTTGGAGACAATAAAATGAGCGAGAAATATGGAAATTTAACCTTGACAAGAATGCCTGGACAAAGAATCTACATAGAAACTCTGGAGGGATTAATTGAGATAGATTATATGGAACAACCAAGTCCTAAAAAGGTGAGAATTGGAATAAATGCACCGAAAGGATTAGAAATTCACAGGACAGATAATTTGCCTAGGAAATTGGAGGAAATAAAATAATATGGGAATTAAAAATCAGAAAAAAAAGACGACGCTTGCAAAGAAAGCAAGGCAGACAAAATGGGCTCCGTTTTGGGTTGTTTTGAAAAAGTTCGGGAAAGGAAAAAAGATTCATCCTTCGGCAATTACGAAAAACAGAAGAAGTTGGAGAAGAACGAAACTTCACATCACACCAAGAAAACAAAGAAAATCACACTTCGGATAAATAAAATGAAAGAAGAAAATTACGTAATGGAAAACAACAGGCATGCAAAATACAATGTGGAAATAAACAGACTATTAATGACTAAAGAGGAAGCAAGAGAAAGAATAAGGCGCATTGAACAATTTGCCTCCGAGGGATTTTCTCCGTTAATGATTGAAGGAGAAGCGCATTCATATCTTTACGTAAAACAAGATGGCAGATAATAAATCAAACGAATTTGAAAGAGAATACACAATTCCACTTAGAGGGGAATGGAGCAAAGTTGCAAAATATAAGAGGGCAAAGAAGGCGGGAAAAGCCGTAAAGGAATTTTTAGTCAGGCATATGAAAGTTTATGACAGGGATTTGGATAAAATAAAAATTGACAGATATGTCAACGAGGAACTTTGGTTTAGGGGAATAAAAAAACCGCCGATTAGAATAAAAGTCAGAGCAAGAAAAGATTCAAAGGGAATTGTTCACGTTGAATTGACTGATATGCACGAGAAATTGAAATACAAGAAAGCGAAAGAAGAAAAGAGGGAGAAGAAGGCCGAAGATGTCAAGACAAAGCACGCGCACGTTCAAGGCGAGGGTCACGAAGGACACGGACACGATGTTCCTGAAAAAGAAAGCGAGGAGAAAAAAATAGAAACAGAAGAAAAGAAATCTGCAACCGTCGAGGGAATGGAAAAATTGGAAAAAGTTAAATCCAAGGAAATGAAACATCAAGAAGGCGGGAAACGCAATAAAGCTACCGAGTCTAGAAAGGGGACTTTGAAG
>CAYINP010000066.1:0-1767 GCA_964364785.1 Candidatus Woesearchaeota archaeon
TTTCCAGCCTTCTTCTGTTAAAATTTCCGTTTCATTATCATAAGATTTCCCAAACCCCAAATTCGTCAAAAACACTTTGTTGTATTGGTTCTCATTTATTTCCAAAAATTCAGCAACAATTTCATTTCCGTCTTTTTCATAAATCTCAACTCTCGGATTTCCGCTTGTGATTCTTGGGTAAATTGTAATATCATTTGCATTTGTAAGATTTTTTTCAAACGTTACACGAACAAAATGTGAATCTGGAATCTCTTCGCTCCAGATTCCATCAAGTGCTTTTACTTCTTCGTAAATATCTGAAATAAAATTTTTGCTTTCATCCAAATGTTCCGCTTTTGTTATCACGATTATTTCAAAAGTCTGGTTTGAAAGATGCGGAACATTCCATTCAACATAATCGTAAATTCCGTTTCCATCTTTGTCCTCAACACTCAACGGCAAAATAAATGAATTATCTTCAATCCAGTGAATTTTTACCGACGAGGGATTTTTTATTTTCAAATTTTCATTCAGATTTGTATATGCGAGAACATTTTCATAATGCAGATTTTCAGGGGATGAAATTTTTACTCTTTTTCCTTTTTCAATTTCTTCTTCTACGGAAGTTGGCGCATCGGTATAATATCTAATTTCATATTTATCCACAGATTCGTTTATCTCAATTTCAACTTCTGTTTCTTGAATTTCATTCCCGTTTTCATCAACGACATTTCCAGTTATTCTTCCTAAAATCCTAGATAAAAATCTGAAAAGCCAATTTCTTTGATTGTTTCCAACAACAGCTCCAGTAATTAAAAAACTGTTTTCTTTATTTTCAGGAGTTATTGCAGTTATTGTAATATTTTCGGCTCCAGCAGGAATTGTAACGGTTCCATTTGCAAAAGTCTCGGAGCTAACTTCTTTTATCCATTTTACAGGCTGATTTAAAACAGCTTGAAATTGCGTTGTCTGAATTGTTAAATTTCCCTCGGTAAAATTAATAACAGTTTCATTGAGAATTGTCTCGTTCAAAATTGTTTCATTAATTAAAATTAAAATTTCAGTTTCATTGACTGGAATCTCAATTTGCGTTTCATTCTGAATTTCTTCTTCGGAAAATTCAGTAATATTTTCTATCGGAGTTTCTTCAACAATATTTGTTTCATTCTCAGAAGTTTGAGGCGGCTCTGATTCTTGTCCAGCTTGATGGGAGGGACTAGATTCATTTTGAACCGCCTCGTTTAATTCTTCTGAATTTGAAATTATTTCTTCCGTTGGAATTTCATTTACAGTTTCTTCAGGGATTTGGATTTCTTCACTTATTGTTTGTATATCTTCCTGAATTCCATCTTCAATTGTAAAACCCAAGAATTTTGGCTGCAATAAAAATAATGGGACTGCAATAATTGAAATGAAAACAGAAAAAACAAGAACAAAAATCAGTTGCGTTTGATAAACAATTATTCTTTCTTTTAAAATTTCTCTCTTGCATTGTTTTACAAAATCATCAAAATGTTCAATCCATTCCGCAATGCTAAGTCCGTTTCTTTTTTGATAAAAAGTTTCAAGAAAATTCGCATAAGAAATTTCTCCTTTGTGATAAGATGATTTTAAGTCGCGCAGAAAATCGGAAAATTCTTTTTTCTTTTCCTGGGCGTGGACTATCTTTTTCTTAAGCTCCGCTATTCTAGTTCTCGCTAGTCTAGTCCCTCCCATCACTTATCTTGTATGTATTTTAACTTATAAATGTATGTAAATTGTTAATTATACTTATTATTTATGTATTAA
>CAYINP010000066.1:1867-3491 GCA_964364785.1 Candidatus Woesearchaeota archaeon
AACATTTAAAAAAAGTAGTGCCTAATATTGATTCAATGAGTTTTATTGTTAAGAAAATAATCAATGGAAGAGAATATTTCTATCTTAATGAAAACAAAAGAGTTGATGGAAAAGTAAAAACGAAGACTCTTGCTTATCTCGGAAAAAATAGAAAAGACGCCGAAAAGAAAATGGAGGAATTTCTAAAAAAAGACAAAAAAGAAATTATAGAATCAAGGGAGTTTGAACCGACAAAAATATCGATAGAAGAACTTGCAGCTTTTTGCAAAAGGAAAGGTTTTGTTTTTCGCTCAAGCGACATTTACGGCGGTTTCGCAGGTTTTTGGGATTATGGTCCTCTTGGCGTCGAGCTTTTCAAGAATATAAAGGAAAACTGGTGGAATTTCTTCGTGCATCAAAAAACAAACATGGTTGGGATTGATGCCTCAATAATTTCTCACCCAAGAACCTGGAAGGCATCTGGGCACATTGACAATTTTTCAGATGTTTTTGTAGTTTGCAAAAAATGCAAAAAAGCAAGCAAAATAGACAAAAACGAATTGGGAAAAGCAAAATGCGATTTCTGTGGCGGTGATTTCGACGAGAAAACCGCAAAGGAATTCAAGCTGATGTTTAAGACGATTGTGGGAGAAGATTCAGAATCATATTTGCGTCCTGAAACCGCGCAAGGAATGTTTATGAATTTCAAAATTATTTCCGAAAGTTCCAGAATGAAACTGCCTTTTGGAATTGCGCAAATAGGAAAATGTTTCAGAAACGAAATCGCGCCAAGAGATTTTATTTTCAGAAGCAGGGAGTTTCACATCGGAGAGTTTGAATTTTTCATAAATCCAGAAGAAACAAAATGTCCGCTTCTTGAAAAAAAACATCTTCACATAAAATTAAATATTCTCGACGCAAAAACACAGGAAAATGAAAAAAAGGATTTGAGAGAAATTACAATTGAAGAAATGCTGAAAGAAAAAAAACTTGATGAGTGGCACGCTTATTGGCTCGCGGAGCAAATTATTTGGTTTAATTCGCTTGGATTGCAAAAAATAAAAATAAGAGAGCATATGAAGGACGAGCTTTCGCATTATTCTTCCGCAACTTTTGACATCGATTATGAATATCCTTTCGGAAGCAAGGAGGTTGCGGGAAATGCAAACCGCGGAGTTTATGATTTGAATCAGCATATAAAAGAAAGCGGGCAGAAACTTGAAATCTTCGACGAGGAATCAAAAAAATCCATTGTTCCTAGAGTGATTGAACCAACGTTTGGAATGGAAAGAATATTTCTCGCGGTTCTTGTAAATAGTTATTTCTACGATGAAAAAAGGCAGAATGTTATCTTGAAAATAAATCCAAAGCTTTCTCCTGTGAAGGCGTCAATTTTTCCAATTGTAAAAAAACCAGAATTTGAAAAAATTGCTCACGATGTTTTTTCAGATTTAAGCAAAGAGTGGAAAGTTTCTTATGATGAATCAGGAAGCATAGGAAGAAGATATTCAAGAAACGATGAAATAGGAACTCCATTTTGCATAACTGTCGACGATTATTCTCTGAAAAACAAAGATGTGACAATTCGCGACAGAGACACCACAAGGCAAATTCGCGTGAAAATTTCGTCATTGAAAGATATTTT
>CAYINP010000067.1:0-3326 GCA_964364785.1 Candidatus Woesearchaeota archaeon
GATAAAGGAAAATGATTACGATTTAAGCATTTCCAAATACAAAAAATATGAAGATAAAAAAATAATTTACAGACCGAGCAAAGAAATTATAAAAGAGGCTTTGGATGATATTGAAGAAATAAAAAAAGGTTTGTTGGATTTAAAAGACAAAGTTTAGTAAAACTATGTTAATCCCACCTTCAAATTTGATATGGGATAATTAAGATGTCTAAAAATATTGCTTCCACATTTCTCACACCTCACAATATCTCGGTTATATCTTGTTTTACAATTTACACATTCTACAATCTTTACATCCATTAGAATTTTATTTAACTTTTTCCTTTCATCGTATTTTATTATTCTAATATTATTCCTGAATTTCATTCTCTCTTGATTATTTATCTTGAATTTCTTTTCTTTTGTTTTAATTATACAGTCTTCATAAGCAAAAACAGCACTGCCCATACATTCTATTGTGTTTAGAATACCTGGATTTGTTGCTGACCTAGTACATTTTATTACAAATCCAAAAAAACTCCGTCCACATTCTTTCTTTTTGTTTAAAAAAACCATATATTAATTATTTCTCTCTGATTTTTATAGTTTATGGAAGAAATTTAAAAAGAATTTGGAGGAAGATTCTCTATTTTTCCTTCCCTGATATTTTGTATAATTTCTTTTATCTTATTAAAAATTAAATTTCAATTCTATCTCCCATTATAGCGCTCTTTATAAAGCTAAAAATCTAGAGGGAATCTAAGAAAAATTTGTATATTTGTTGTATCAAAATTCATCTCTTTCAGGTGCCAGAAAGGTGTCTTGTTCGGTTGGGGCGTTTATTTTTTCTTTTAAATTTTCTCATTCCCTCATAGTCGCTACTTTAAAATTAAAACAAACGTTTTTAACTTTTCTAATCCAACTAAGCGTTGTCGGTTGTCCTGAAAAGGATGCGACCACGAAAGCCTCTGTTCGGCATTCAGCTATTAATAAGAAGACAGGACTATAACTCTTCTTACGAAACCTGTGCCAATTAAGCTTAGCCGCGTGGCGCGAAGAAGATAACCTTTAAAGCATGTTGGTAGGTTAAGATTGATTTCAACGAGTGTTTGAGGCACTTCTTCACCGAGTCCTAATGCAAAAAAATAAGATGGTGAAAAAGAAAATGAAAAGAAGAAGTAAGGGTGGAAGAAGCCCGAGCGGGAAAAACAAGGACTCCAAGATAAAAAAATTAATCAGACTTGCAAAATCCAGAGTCAGAAAAGGCGCATCCAAGAAAAAGAGCAAGGGGCGCAGATAAATCTGAGAATTAAATTCTATATTGGCAAATTTTAAACTTTCTTATTTACTACCATTCCCAACCGTCAACGGCAAGATAGTAGCGCAGATAGCCGTCAAAAGAACTGCCATTGTAAAATTTGTAAGCATATTTTCCGTCGGAAAAAGTGCTGTGCAGTATTGCGAAAAATTTTAAAGTTCCCAAAAATCCAGACTTAACAATTTTCTCTTCACAATCTTTAAAAACAAATTTTTTCATTGATTATTGTGGAACACAAAACATTTCTTGATGCGTTGAACTGGAGATATGCGACGAAGCAGTTTGATTCCTCGAAGAAAGTTTCCGAGAAAGATTTGAATGAACTCTTGGAATCTGCGCGACTTTCGGCTTCTTCTTTTGGATTGCAACCATGGAAATTTGTCGTCGTTGAAGACAAGAAATTAAGAGAGAAGCTAAGGGAAAATGGGTTTGGACAACCTCAAATAACAGACGCTTCTCATTTGATTGTTCTTTGTTCAATAAAAAATGTTGATGAGAAATACATAAAAAAATATATTGAGCATGTTGCTAAAATCCGTGGAATTCCAAAAGAGTCTTTGAAAGGTTACGAAGATATGATGATTGGTTTTTCGAAGCAAATGAACAAAGAGCAAATGCTTAATTGGACAAAGAAGCAAACTTACATCGCTCTTGGAACTTTGCTTTCGGCATGCGCGTTGAAAAAAATTGATGCTTCGCCTATGGAAGGTTTCAATTCCATGGAGTTTGACAAAATTCTTGGTTTGGAAAAAATTGGATTGACCTCTGCGGTTATTTGCGCTGTTGGATACAGAAGCGAAAAAGACGAAACTTCGAAGTACAAGAAAGTCAGATTTGATGCGAAAGATATTGTTATAAGGAAATAATTTATTGTCAATCTTTCATAACAACGATATTATTCATTCCTCTTCTTTTTCTCTCAATAATCTGTTTTGCCTCAAGCTTGTCAAGAAGCCTTGTTGCCTTGACTTTCCCTATTTCCAATTTCTCCATCAGGGAAGACTGGAACATCGCCCGGTTTTCATTAAGTAGCAAATCAACAACCATTTTTTCATCCCTGTCTAATCCCTCAAAATCAATCTTCTTTTTTTTCTCCTTGATTTTTTTCACAACAATTCTTTCATTCGGTTTCGAAAAAATCAAAACCAATCCAACGACAATCAAAAGCCCGACAATCCCAAGGGCAAGATAAGTTTGCTGAGTCACAGAATCATACATCGGGCATTCCAATCCGCCGTGCGTGATGCCGCAACTATCCGAGACTATTTCCTTAAGCACTGAATTAAATAAGAAAATAATCACGATTATCAAGGCTGAAATTCCCAAGAGCAGGTATCCAACATTTTTGTTTTCCACAGCATTTGAAAAATTTGTTCGTTTAATAATCTTGCCATTTTTCCTCGTTGAAACTAGTTTCACCAAAGCGGTTATATAATTCCTTATTATGGAATTTTCATGGAAAACAAAAACCATGAAGAAGAAATGAAAGGAGGAAAAAAATCCAACACAGAGACTACTGTCCAGTATATCATAATTGCTGTCCTCGCAATCTTGCTTGTATATAATGGAGTGAAGATTTATGGCGTAGGAGACAACCTGTCTGGAAAAGTTGCCACTGGAATCGGAACGGTTTCGGCTTTGGATGTGTTGCCAAAAGGAGTTCCAGATATTTACGGGAGCGAACTCGGAGTATCATATAATGATGTCTCTGCAAGCAGTCCAAATTTGGCGGAGGCGACAATGCAAAAATTGACAAAATATGAAGACATGAAACTGAACAGCGCACAAATGAAAAGATATGTAAAAATCGGGAGCTCAATTGCATGCGAGTATTGTTGCGGAGCCGAAACACTTGTCTTCAGCAATGGAGAGCGGGCTTGCGGATGCGCTCATAGTTATGCTATGAGGGGGTTAGCAAAATATTTGTTAACTAAACATCCAGATATGACTGATTTGGAAATTCTGAATGAACTGGGAAAATGGAAAGTTTTATTCTTTCCAGGAGTTCATGAAAAGAAAGCCGAAGTAC
>CAYINP010000068.1:0-3307 GCA_964364785.1 Candidatus Woesearchaeota archaeon
TCCGGGCAGCCTCATTGACCGAACTCGAGTGAGGTCAATTGAGCGAGTTCGCAAGAATTCGCGATATGAGCATTTGCTTGCAAATGCGGAAAACAAACAAACAAAGCAAAAACACAAAAACAAAATGCCTTCAAAATTCAAAAAAGTAAAATCTGCAGGAAGATTCGGAGCAAGATACGGAAAAACAGTTAGAATGAATCTTGTAAGAGTCGAGGTAAAGCAGAGAATTAAGCAGAAATGTCCTCATTGCGAAAAAATGGGAGTCAAGAGACTTTCAAAAGGAATTTGGCATTGCGCGAAATGCGGAAAGAAATTCGCGTCGAGCGTTTTTTACTTAAAAAAATAAAATGACAAACTACAAGTGCTTCAAGTGCGAGAAGAAAATCCTTAGTGCGAACTTGGACAAAAGATTTGTTTGCTCTCATTGCGGGAGCAAAATCTTTTACAAGCCGAGGACAAAAGTAAAAAAAGTTAAGGCAATTTAATTCTCCAATTTTGAAATGAAAAACGAAGAAAAATTCCAGGAATTGCAAATGTTGGAGCAGAACTTGCAAAATATTTTAATGCAGAAACAAAGTTTTCAAATGGAGCTTTCAGAGACTCAAAGCGCATTGAATGAAATAAAAAATTCTAAGGATGATATTTTCAAAATTGTCGGACAGTTGATGATAAAAACTGAAAAATCGAGGGTTTCCGACGAGCTTTCAAGCAAGGAAAAAATTCTTGAGATGAGATTGAAAAAAATGGAGCAGCAGGAAGGGGTTTTTATGGAAAAACTCGAGAGATTAAGGGAAGAAGTTATTGACTCCAAAAGTGATTAAAAAGTTGCGAAATCTTTATAAATATCTCACGAATCAGATACCTATGGTTTTTGACAAGATGAGGAAAATTTTTTCTGCTGGGAATGATTTCTCGGGCGATGAATATGTGGAAATTGATTTGGGACAGGAAAAAAAGGAAAAAAAGGTTCTTGTGAAGCTTTTCAATCTGAGACAATACGACGACATAAACAATATTCTAAATGCTTTAAGGGAAGGTTACACAATTGCGCTTGTTGATATGAAAACTCTGAGGCAAAAAGATCCTGTTGAGTTAAAGAGAGCGATTTCAAAAATCAAAAAAACTGTTGACGCTCTTGAAGGAAGCATTGCAGGTTTCGGGGAAAACACAATCATAGCAACGCCTTCGTTCGCAATGATTCACAAGGAAGAAATTATCTCGAAAAAAGAAGATAAAGCGAATTTTATAGGCTATTGATTTCTAATCCCGCCCACCCTACAAAAAAGTGTTAATGTAAAACCACGTCGTGCAACTAATAATTTAATGGAAGTTTTTCCCAATTAATAATTTTTCTCCGGCGAAAAACCAAACGAAGTCGGTTTTGAGCATATCAATATTACGCGAGCCGAAGGCGAGCGTCAAACCCTCGCAATTGAGAAAACTGTTTTCATCGCGACAATTATAGTCGCTGGCGCGAACAAAACCAATAATGCCGAAAACACCGAGGTAACAGCGTCGCGCAAATCCAAACCTATGACGCTTCCCGAAAGGCTGTCCATTCCAAATCTGCTTACAATAACTAAAACCGCCCCCGCAATGAGAAAAGTCTGCGAATCTTTTCCGGTTGTGTTCATAAATCCGACGAGAATTCCGAGGAAAACAAGGAAAGCGTAAATATGCTTGCTGTAATTTACAAGAGCGGGAATCGGAAGCAACGTTGTCGATAAACCGATTAATATTGCAAGAATTACTCCAATAAGAAACGCCCAAGCGCCGATTGTATTTTCAGAAGATCTAAGCATTTTCTAATAAAGACTATTCATATAACGATATTTATAAATATTTTCCATCTTGACAAAATTTATAAATCTGATTTTTGTATGAAATAATAAGAGGTTGAAATGAATAAAAAATTTTTGTTCGCTTTTTTGATTGCATTACTCGCAATTCCGTTTGCATTTGCTGCGGACACGACATTAACAATCCAAACTCTTCCCGAGCACGATGTTGATATTAGTATTCTAAGGCCGACGGGAATTTACAGCTTGATTGAAAGCTTTCATAAAAAATCCGATTCAAACGGAACGGTTTCCATAACTTTCTCTACGACTGAAACGGAATATTATGCAAGAGTTTGGTTGAAGAAAGACAATGTTATTATAGAATATTTAAAATTTGAAGAAGGTTACACTGTTGGAGAAGCAAAGACGTTTGAAGTTTACCCTGAATGGTATTTGAAACAAAAAGAAATTGAGAACTCTGGAAATTTTGACGATGGCGATTCTGAAACGCCGACGGAAACAACAGAAACTTCGACGGAAACCGAGGCTGTATCTGAAGAAACTTCTGCTGCAACAGAAACTCCAGAAACGAAAGAAGTTGAAGAAACAACAACTTCCGACGGAAATTCAAGCTTCCTTTCTCAAATAACTGGCTTTACTTTTTTCAAAGAAGGAAATTCATCTAACATCATCTATTATGTCGTTGGAGGAATTGCGCTTTTAACGATTTTGGGAACAACTGGATTTGTTGTTATGAAAAGAAGAGGATTTAATTTCCGCTCGCGAATGAATGGGGGCGATGAGCAACCTAAGGGAAGAAGAATTCGCGTTGTGAAATTGAGCGACAGAATAAGAGAAGGAAAGCAAAAGCAGGAGCAGGAAAACAAGGAAGATGATGAAATCGCGCAGGCAGAGGCAAAGCTCAAGGAACTTCAGGAACATATTCAAGACTTGAAAAACAAGCCGCAGATGTCGGAAAAGGAAAAAAAGATTGCTGCGGCGAAGAAGAAATTGATGGAAGATGAAAAAAAGTTGATGAAGCTCCGCGAAGAAAAAGACGATTCTGATAGCGAAAACAGCAACGATGATTCTGATGAGAAAGAAGAAAACTGATTTCTACCGTCGATAAAAGATTGATTAGTTTTTCCGCTCGCGCCGAAGGCGCTCGCTTTTATTGATGCCTTTCCGAATCGGCATCCTGCACGATTCTTCACTTATTTAATTTTAATGCGAAATCCACTTCGATGTTTTGTTCAACTGATAATTTAACGAGAAAATTTCTGCAAGATAATATTTTTTATCGGCGAGAAATCGAGCTAAGCCGATTTCGAGTGCATTAATTCAAGCGAGCCGAAGGCGAGCTTTTACATTTTCTCTTGGGGTTATGCGAAGGGGTATCCCCTCGCTTTCCTCTCTTATATATTAATAGTACGCAGCGATTTTGAAATATATTTTTCTGAATAGAAATATTTATAAACCATTATTACTGCGGAATGACATCACAAAATGACAAACAAGATATTCGC
>CAYINP010000069.1:0-3285 GCA_964364785.1 Candidatus Woesearchaeota archaeon
CTGCATCTCCATATGCTGATGCAAAGAGAAAAACCGAGAAATTGCTTCAGAGTATCTCAAAAGAAACTGGATTTCCAATAATAATTTTGAGAAAGGGAACAATTTTTGGAACAAGTATAGGAATGAGATTTCATACTGCCGTGAATAAATTTTGTTATCTTGCTGCAATGAAAAAGCCCCTGACTGTTTGGGATTCTGCATTAAACAGTAAGCGTCCTTATCTTGGACTTAATGATTGCATAAGAGCTTATGAATTTTTTGAGACTCGAGGAGTTCCAGGAGATATATATAACGTTGTGACAAAAAATTTTGAAATGGGAGAAATAATAGATGCAATAAAGCGCGCAAAACCAGAAGTAAAAATTGAAATAACAAAATCTCCTTTGCTTAATCAGAAACCTTATCACGTCGGCGACGCTAAAGCAAGAAATTTGGGCTTTGTTCCAAAAGATGATTTGTTGGAAAATATTACTGAAACGATAAACTTGTTTAGTTCAATAAAAAACTAATTTCTATGGAAGAACACGAAAAATTCTTCGACGGAAAAATAATTATGATTACCGGAGGTCTTGGATTTCTAGGAAGCAATGCTGCAATTAGAATTTCCAAATTAAACCCAAAAAAGATAATTCTAGTTGATTCTCTAGTTCCGGGGTTGGGTGGAAATATTAATCATATAAAAGAAATAAAAAACAAATCGAATCTTGAAGTTTATTCTGGAATTGATGGAGATATAAAAGACATATCAAAAATAAAACCATTGATTAAAGAATCTGATATAATTTTCAATTTTGCAGGTTCTTTAAAACACACAAGACTTGATGAAAAAGAATTAGAATTTGATACCGAAATAAATTTTATTTCTCAGATAAAATTTTTAGAGGCGTGCCGACAAATTATGGTTGAAAATCCTTCAAAGAAATTGAATCTGGTTTTTGCAGGAACAAGAGACCAATACGGAAAAGTCCCGCAAAACGAACTTCCAGTAAAAGAAGACTATCAATCAAGAAATATGACTGACTACCAATCAATTACAAAGAACGCTGCAGAATCGCATCATCTTGTTATAAATAATGCGCTCAGAGAACTGGGAATTGACATAAAAATAAACAGCATAAGGGTGATAAATTCATATGGTCCAAGGCAATCTGGAAAAGTAGGGGCGGCGATACCCGTTTTTGTGGATAAGGCGATAAAAAATGAAACTATTGAATTGTGGGGTGGCGGGGAAGTTTTCCGCGACGTAAATTATGTTGATGATGTCGTCGACGCATTTTTATTGGTTGCATCTTCTGATTGCAACGGAGAAGTTTTTAATCTGGGATGCTGTCTTGGAAGATTTGGAATGGAAAATCCAATTGGAGAAAATCTTCTGTCAATAAAAAATATTGCTGAAAAAATTGCAAAAATCGCTGGAAGCGGGACAATAAAAATAATTCAATATCCTGAAGAAAGAAAATTTGTTGAACCGGGACACTTCGCGGCAGACATATCAAAAATATCAAAACTTGGATGGAAACCAAAGACTTCTATTGAAGACGGATTGAGAAAAACAATTGAATGGAGAAGATTAAATTTCACTTGAATTTTTATTTTGCTTTTTCAAGACATACTCTAGAATTTCCGATTGTTTTTTCGTAAGCTGCGAAAGTTTTTCCATTATTGAATTAATATTGTCTTCTTTCGACGGGAATTTGAAAGTTTCCGAAAAGTCGTTGGTGTCGTCCCAAAAACTGTCTTCTGTGGCTTCTTCATTTCTTACTAAGTTGCTCGCTCTTATAAGACTCTCGAAAGTTCCAGCATCGCTCCAATATCCTTTAAGTATCTTATATCCACAGTTCCCTCTCTTGACATAATTGTCTATTGCATCAGTTATTTCAAGTTCTCCTCTTCCGGAAGGATTTAAATTTTGTATTATTTCAAAAACTTTTGAATCAAAAAGATAAAGTCCTGTCATTGCAAGATTTGATTTTGGAGTTTGCGGTTTTTCCTCAACATAATTTACTCTGTTTCCGTCGACAACAGCAATGCCAAATCTCCTTGCCGCCTTCAATCCAACTTCTTTAAGAAAAATAACTGCGCCGTGTTTTTGTTTTTCAAATTCAGAGATATATTCTTTGACATTGTCTTCAAAAATATTGTCTCCAAGAATAACTGCTACAGAATCATTTCCAATGAAATCTTTTGCTAATCCAAGAGCTTGCGCGATTCCCCCAGCTTCTTCTTGTATTTCATATCTTAAGTTTATCCCAAATTCTTTTCCTGAACCGAGGAGATTTACAAAATGTCCCGCGTGTCCGGGTCCTGAAACAATCAACACATCCTTTATTCCTGCGTCTGCAAGAGTTTTCAACGGATAGTAAATCATTGGCTTGTTGTAAACTGGGAGCAAGTGCTTGTTTGTGACTTTTGTGCAAGGCAATAATCTTGTTCCATTTCCCCCTGCTAAAATAACTCCTTTCATCTGAAACTCCTGTTGAAGATGATTGAAAATTGAAAATTTGATTTCATTTTACAAATTTCTTAATGTCCTCCACCAGTTTTGATTTTCTTTGTACCAATCAACGGTTTTTCTTATTTCATTTTCGAAATCTTGATGTTGGTGCTTGAATCCGAGTTTCTTTATTTTTTCACCAGAAACAGAATATCTAAAATCGTGCGCTTTTCTATGTGGAACTTTTTCAATCATATCATCATTTAATCCAAAGTGTTTTAAAAGAACATATGTCGTGTGAACATTTGTTTTCTCATTCTCTCCAGGAATATTGTATATCTCTCCATCTTCTCCTTTTTGCGATGCAAACCATATTGCTCTGCAATTGTCTCTCACGTGCAACCAGTCGCGAATATTTAATCCGGGATTTTCTTCGCTCCACATCAAAGGAACTTTCTTTCCGTCGATTAAATTGGTTATGAACAAAGGAAGAATCTTTTCTGGAAATTGATACTGTCCGAAATTGTTTGCGCTTCTTGTTATTATTACAGGAAGTTTGTGCGTCTTAAAATAAGCAAGAGCGTTTAAATCTGCGGCGGCTTTTGTTGCAGAATAGGGGCTGCTTGGATTTAACTTATCATCTTCGGTAAAACTACCATTTTCTATGCTTCCATAAACTTCGTCCGTTGAAATATGGACAACTTTTTTAATATTATTATCGAGCGCTGATTTGAAAATATTTGAGGCTCCGATAAAATTTGAATTTTCAAATGCGTCGGAATCTTCAATGCTTCTATCAACATGGCTTTCTGCGGCGAAATTAAAAATTATGTCTGGTTTTTCTTTTGAAA
>CAYINP010000070.1:0-3143 GCA_964364785.1 Candidatus Woesearchaeota archaeon
GTCTCGGGCGTTAAGAGATTGAGCGAAGCGAAATCCCTTGGATTTGAAATAATGCGTTTAAATCTGTAGGAAAGGTTATGCGAAGGAAAACGTAGTTGTCCTCGCTTCAAATCCTGTCTCGGGCGTTTTTGAAAAATGAAAAACAAATTAATTCCACAAAAAGAATCAATGGGCTGTGCCGTCGCATGTGTAGCAAGTCTTCTTGGAATTAATTATAAAAAATCCTTAAGATTATTTAAGATAAAAAAAGCCGATAAACCGAATTTTTATTGCAGAGATGTTGTTAAAATTTTAAATAAAAAAAGATTGAACTATTCTTATGGGAAAGCAATTCCGAGAACTAAAAAATATTCCAGCATTTCTGGAACAATGGTTTTTATCAAACGTTCTAAGAAATTTCCGTTTGGACATTATTTGTTAAAAACTGAAAAGGGTTGGATGAATCCTTGGATTAATCTTCCAAAAACTCCAATAAAAGCAGGATTTCAAAAAAGAATTCCTGGAAAAGCCAAGTGGATTATTTATTCAAACAGCAATCTTTAAAACATCTTTTCTTCTTGGTTTTTCAAGCGCTGGTGGTCTAACGGTATGACATTTGCCTTCCAGTGTGTTTTCGGAGAAAACTCGCTGGTTAAAAATCGTGAGATTTTTTCTCTAAGCAGAACACAGTAGAGAGCAAATTGCCTGGGTTCGACTCCCAGCCGGCGCATAAAATCAATGGAAGAAAATAAAATTTCAGAATCACACGAGAAAAACTGGTATGACAAAAGTTATAAGATTCTCCTTGTAATTCCCATAATTCTTTTCTTGGGTTCTTTTGCTTATTTGTATTTTTTCTACGCAGAAAACGGAGACATTGTTTACAAAGACGTTTCAATAACTGGCGGAACAACTATGACTGTTTTCGCGAAAACGGATATAAAATTGCTTGAAGAAAATCTCAGGGAGAAACTTCCAGACGTCATTGTAAATTCAATAACAGATTTCCGTTCAAGAGAGCAAACAGGATTTCTTGTTGAAACTACGGCTTCCAGCGACGAGCTAAAAAGTTTTCTTGAAGATTATTTGGGTTTCAAATTGAACTCTGAAAATTCTTCAATTGAATTTACGGGAGCAACACTCTCATCGAGTTTCTATCAACAGTTGAGATTCGCAATGATTATTTCTTTTGTTCTTATGGCGATTGTTGTGTTTTTTATTTTCAGAACCCCAATAAGAAGTTTGTCAATAATTCTCGCGGGTTTCGCAGACATAATAATGACTATAGTTGTGATTGATATTTTAGAAATAAGATTGTCCGTTGCGGGAATCGTTGCGCTTCTTATGTTAATAGGATATTCTGTCGACGTAGATATAATGTTGACGACAAGAGTTGTGAAAGAAAAAACCGGTTCTCTAAACCATAGAATTTTCGAGGCGTTCAAAACAGGGATTACAATGACTCTTACCGCAATAGCTGCCGTCGGAGTTGCTTTGATTTTTACGCGTTCATTTTCTCCCGCTTTATCGCAAATGTTTACAATAATTTTAATTGGGTTATGTTTTGATATTTTCAATTGCTGGGTTACTAACGCTTCTTTGTTGAAATGGTACGCAGAGGTTACCAAAAAAATATGAAACTTGGATGGAGAATTTGGATGTTAATAATTGTGCTTGCATTTTCAATGCTCGCAATATTTGGATTCCCTCCGACATTTTTTCAAGAAGGGGTTGTTGTTAAAAGCGTCAATTCAAATTCAACAGAATTTAATTCTGGATTGCGTCAGGGACAAATAATTTTAAATATAGATGGAAATGAAATAAAAGATATTCAAGATTATACAAATGCAATTTCTGGGAAATTCATTTCAAATAAAAGTGTGAAAACGGAAATTGCAACAAAAGATTCAGAATTTATTTTATTCACTAATTCTGCGCCGGAAATAACTGTATCAAATGTCCCAAAAACAAATTTGAAACTTGGTTTGGATTTGGCTGGCGGCGCGCGCGCCCTTGTAAAAGCGCAGGATTTCTCTTTAAGTTCCGACGACGCTCAGGAACTTTCTGCGGTAATAAAAAACAGATTGAATGTTTATGGATTGGAAGACATAAAAGTAAACCCAATTTCAGATTTATCTGGAAATAATTTTATAAGAATAGAAATTGCTGGTGCAACTCCGGAAGATTTGGAAAATCTGGTTTCTCAACAAGGAAAATTCGAGGCAAAAATAGGAAACGAAACAGTTTTCGTCGGCGGTGAAAAAGACATTGCCTCCGTCGCGCGTTCAGGACAGGAGGCAGTTATTGAATCTTGCACTCCTTCTTCAGATTCCGCATATTTTTGCAATTTCAGATTTACAATATTTTTAAGCGAAGAGGCTGCAAAAAGACACGCAAATATAACAAAAAATCTCGAGGCAAACTACACAACAACATCTGGAAATTATCTTTCGCAAAAACTTGATTTATTCCTTGATGGAAATCTTGTTGACAGTCTTCTGATTTCCGACGGCCTGAAAGGTGTTGTAACAACGCAGATTTCAATTTCTGGTTCTGGTTCAGGAGAAACTCAAAACGATGCTTATGACGAAGCCACAAATGAAATGAAGAGACTTCAAACTGTTTTGGTGACGGGAAGTCTGCCCTACAAATTGGAGATTGTAAAACTCGATACCCTTTCGCCTTTGCTTGGAGAACAATTTATTTATTTGATTTTGCTTGCAGGTTCGGCTTCCATATTTGCAGTAAGCATTATTATTTTTGTAAGATACAGAAAAATAAAAGAATCTCTTGCTGTTCTTTTCACATCTTTTTCAGAAATAATAATAATTTTGGGAATTGCATCATTGATTGGTTGGAATTTGGATTTGCCGTCAATAGCAGGAATTTTGGCGACGATAGGAACTGGGGTAGACCAGCAAATCGTAATTCTCGACGAAGCGCGAAGAGGAAAAGGTTCTTCATTGAGAGAAAAAATGAAACAGGCAATTTTCATTGTTGCTTCTGCGTATGTTACTTCTTTGGTTTCATTGTTGCCTTTGTACTGGGCTGGTGCGGGATTGTTCAAAGGTTTCGCAATCACGACGATAATTGGAATAACCGCGGGAGTTTTAATAACACGCCCTGCATTCACAGAAATGATAAAGAGGATTGAGGAATAACGA
>CAYINP010000071.1:0-3011 GCA_964364785.1 Candidatus Woesearchaeota archaeon
CCCAGTTTTTTTATCTTTTACAGTTTTGGTTTTATTAGGACACAACTTTGGTTCCTTTTCACAAGCTTCTTTCGCAATATCTGCCGGTGATTTTTTTGGAGGAGCCAATTCTCTTGCTATTTCCTCGGGAGATTTTTTTGGTCCTTTAGTTTTTCCAGCATTTGACTGTTTTGCTGCATTTGAAAATAGATATTGGTCATATTGTCCATTAACGCGTGTTTGATTGTCTGATTTCTTCCATTCAACTTTGTTATCCTTCGGATTTGGATCGTATCCCCACTTTTCACCTTTGGAAACATATTCTGTTTTAGCACCAAAATAATTTGGAGCCGTGAACTTTACGCCATCTTTTTGCGGAGCACCATAAGCAACTCCAGTGCCGACAACCAAGGCAGAAATTCCAATTGCAGTGTTTCTTAATTTTCTTGTTATATCGTTTGTCATTTTGATTTAAGAAATCTCACGAAAAGATATTTATAAATGTTTCTATTTTGTTGCTATTACAGAGTTACTATTTGTTGTCACAATTAATAAATTACAACAAAATATAGATAATAAAATAAAAATGCGCGAGCCGGGAATCGAACCCGGGCAACCTCGTCTTTGCTTTGCTCTCGGAACAATTGTAGTTTCTTTGAGCGCCGAATCTTTCTTTTCTAAAGAAAGTTGGGCATTGGCAACGAGATATACTGACCGCTATATGACTCGCGCATTGACTTATTAGAAAATTGAAAGTTTAAAAATCATTTGAAATCTTGTATTTTGCCTATCCTCCGCCCGCCCAAAAATCCGAGTGTTAATCTAAAATCCAACTTGTTCAATTATTAGCTCCGTGAGAAATTCTTTTTCCATTAATAATTTTTATTTGAAACAAATATCGCATCCCTTTTCGACGCCTTTGTCCTGCGACATATGAATTCCGCAGATTGCTTTTGAACCGCGAAGAGAAACAGAAAGTTGGTAAATTTTCTTCATCACATCTCCCTCATTTTTTATTATCTCTTTCGCAGTCTTTTTTATTTTGGCGATTTCGTCTTTTGAGAATTTTACCTCACTTCCTCTTTTGGAACTAAGATACTGCGAAATCGCCGCGTCAGTTATTCCAAGAATGGACGCGGCTTTCTTTTGGCTTAGTCCATTTTCTTCAACGAAGATTTTCGCTAGCTCCTTTCTCAAAGCTGGAATTAGATACCAAACCTCAATTTCCTGAGGCATAATCCTTGTCATAAAAGACTTTGGATTGCAAACTATTTAAGTTTTTCAATTCATGCTGTTTGAATCGCTATATGGATGAAGGGATATGTTTTTGTTTTTCGTGCTTAGGACTTTGCAAAACCTTAAATCAAATTCTCCAGATTCATAAACCAGGAGATCGTCATACACATGGAGAAGATATCTAGAAAATTCTGTGCTTAAAAATTCGCTAGAGAATAAGGGGTAATTATTTTCCATTTTCACTCCTTTGGGAAATTTTTTTCCTCATCAAAGCTCCGGTTGAATACGGAAGAAATTGCGGGAGTACTCGGTCAAATCTAAAACCAAGTTTTTCATAAAATGGAATCAATCCTTCGCCTGCAACAAGTTGCATTTCTCCTAATCCCTTTTTCATAGAATAGCCTGAGATATTTTCAACAAGAGCCGAGCCTATCCCATTTCTTCTATAATTTTCATCAACAGCCACGAATATAATATAAAGATTTTTCCCGCTATCTTTGTGGTGTTTCGGAAAATCACTTATTTGTCCGAAATGTTCAAGATTTTCCAAATCCAAATCCCATCTGCACGATTCAAGATATCCGAGGATTTTATTCCCGCTTTGAAGAATTCTGAATCCTCCAGGAAAAACTTTAAATCTTTTTTTAAGAGTTTCAAAAGAAGCAGCGTTTTCTTTTTCAATTTGCATCTCCAAGATGGAAACATCAAGGAGGTCTTTCGCATCTGCCTGTTTTATTAAAACCATTAAATTCTTTCTATCAACATATTTAAAAATCTTATCGGTGCTAATTAATATATATCCCCTCGTAGCTCAGTGGTAGAGCGCTTGGCTGTAGTTTTTGACTAACGCGGACGTTCCTACAACGCGATGAAATAGCGGAAGTCGATTTGGTAACAAATCGTTTTTGGAAAAGGATGAAGCGTGAAAAGCAAGCGGATCCCGAGAGATCCCCAGTTCAATTCTGGGCGGGGGGATTTTATTTTAAAAGATGGAAAAGAAAATAAAGATTTGTCTCCTGATATTTTTAATAATTATTTCGTTTTTGCTTTATGCTCCACCTTTAAATGAAAAAGTATTGGGAGAACAAAACCAAGATTTTTGTAGTTTAAATGTCACTTATACAAACAATTTTTTTGATGAACCAAATATCCAAAATACGTTAAGAAAAATTACCTCACCATTTGATTTAAAATATTATAATCTTTATTTAGATATTAATCGGAAATATCCTGCTTATTGTAATATCTTCTATCCGACAACTTTAGATTATGTAATTAATAATAAAAGTGGAAATGTCAGTTTTGATGAAAAACCTAAAATAGTTGGGACAATAAAATTTGATGAACCGAACAAAATAATATTATCAAAATTCACATATGTCCCTACCAATCTAACTGATTTAATCAATTATAGAAACATTACAATCCCTGAAAATAAAACCTTAGAATCTATTTCTCAGAATATAACTGTTGGAGAAGAAGTAGATTATTTGCTCATTGCACGGATGACGTGGTTAGACGCTTTAGGGAATATGTTTATTTTCACTTTATTCTGGATAGCATTTATATTTTTATTAAATCAAGTCAAGGAATGGATTAAAAAATAATCATCTTCACAACCCCTAAATAACCATCAAAAATAAATCATAAATTAAAATTGCTTTAATTTTTCACTAAAACTTTCACTTTACCTTTTTTCAAAATGTCTTCCTTAATCAAACTCCAATCAGCCTGAATCAAAGTTTTAACAAAAGGATTTTCAACATTCAATTTGTAATAATCAGACTTTCCAACTT
>CAYINP010000072.1:0-2971 GCA_964364785.1 Candidatus Woesearchaeota archaeon
CTTGAATTGCGACGGGGATCCTGTTAACAGGAATTCTGACATTGGGGTACACGCCGTTAGGCGTGAGTAAGGTTTTACTCGCTGAAAATTTATTTTAAAATGAGAACTCAAAATATAATTTATCCTTTGATTTTTGCGTCAGTTATTTTTTATTCGGGATGCGCGCAAACGGAAGCTGAAAGAATTGAATCCTGTGCGGAAGTTTCAAGAAGAATTGACCGCGAACTTGGAGAACAAAATATAGACAAGAAGAGCGCTTTTCCCGACATGAATTTTGCGTGCGATAGAGATATTGGGAATTATAACAATAAGAAACAATAATTCTTAAAAAGAAAAAATAAGTGGGAAATGAATGCGAAGTTTGGCGGCTTGTTTGTTTTTGGCTGGAGCGATTGCGCTTAATTCCTTGAATGCATTTTCACAGGAGTATAAAGTCGGAGACAAGATGCCGGAGCCGAGGGGGAATACAGTAAATTATTCTCTTATTATGGATATGGCTGACTCAAATCTTAAAGGAGTTATAACTGTTAATTATGATTCCGGAGACCGTGAATTATATTTAAAATGCCGCGATGAAGAAGTAGATATTTCAATTATAAAAAGACCGCCTTTTGGAATTTATGTTCCTGACGGAAATGGTGGAAAGACCTATTTTCTTGACGCAGATTCTGATTCAAGGATTAATTCTATTTTCAAGATGGACGTGGATGATTTTAGAAAAGAGCTTGACGATGCATCTTCGTGCGAAGGCAAGATTTAATTGTTTGTTGAACAACAATGATCCTTAAAAAGAACAAAAAGATATTTTGTAATGCGAAATTTAATTTCTAGATTGGCTCTTGCAAGCGCATTGACTCTTTCTACGAATGCTTTTGCGCAAGAATTAGAAATTGGAGACAAGATGCCCCCGGTTTCAGGACAGTGGTTAGAATCTGGGATTTGCTATGAAAATCAAAAGGGTTCGCGTCCAGGATATCATCTTTATGGTGTTAATAGCTTCAAGCGTAAAATAAATTTTGTCAAAATTGAGTTGAATGGCAAAGGAACACTTGTTATGAAATACGACCGAAATGCCGGGATAATTTATTCTGATTTGAATGATAATGGGATTATAGACGGAGTGCGCGACTATTTCCCAACTTACGAACTTATAAGTGTAGGACTAAAGTTAATTTGCCCGAAGTTAGAACTTGAATAATCAATCTTGACTAAATTTTTAAACGTCCGCTTTCTTCTTTATTTATGGTTATAACAAGCAAAACCGTTGACGAGATTGATTCTGAAAAAGAGAAGCAAAATATAAGGAAAATAGAGGCTGTGCTTTTTATTTCGGGAAAATTTCTTAATGTGCAGGAACTTGTAATGTATTCCGATTTGAATCCCATAATAATAAAGGAAGTGCTCGATAAACTGCAGGAAAAATACGATAATGAAAATTCTGCGATTGAAATTATTGAGAAAAATGGATTGTGGAAAATGGATGTCAAAAAAGAATTTGAAGGAGTTATAAACAAACTTGCGACGGGGAGTTCGGAATTTTCAAGATCGGAGCAGGAAACTTTGGCGATAATTGCATACAAACAGCCGATGAAGCAAAGCGTCCTTATAAAAATAAGAAGCAACAAGGCTTACGAGCACATAAAGAAATTTTTTGATTTGGGACTTATAAGAAAAAAAAGATTGGGGCATACATGGGAACTTTCGTTGAGCGACGATTTCTACGATTATTTCAATGTTTCCGAGGGAGAAGGAGTGATGAGAAAATTAAATTCTGAAACCTCCAATGCTTGAAACTTTAACAATAATATATCTTATTTACACTTTTGTCGCGCTTTATTTCTTGTCATTGTTTGCATTGACTTTTGCGCAGAATAGAAAAGAAATATTTTCCGTTCCAACACCTAAAGAAAATTACAGCGTTTCTGTTTTAATTCCCGCCTTTAACGAGGAAGGTAGCATAAGGGAAACTGTTGAAACCGTGCTAAAATCAGATTATAAAAATTTGCTCGAAGTAATTGTAATTAATGATGGTTCAATCGACGAAACTTTGAAGATTGCCTTGGAGCTTAGAGAAAAATATCCAAAAGTTAAAGTTTTGAACAAGCAAAATTCCGGGAAAGCGGATTCTCTGAATCACGGGATAAAATATTCAAAGGGAGATTTTATTGCCGTTGTCGATGCTGATTCGTATCCAGATGAACACGCAATAAGCTCAATGGTTGGATTTTTCAACGAAGAAAAAGTTGGAGCCGTAACAACGAGAATTCTTGTAAGACACAAAGATAATTTCTTGAGAAAAATGCAGGCAATTGAATACAAGGTAATTGCGTTCACAAGAAAGCTTCTTGATTTTCTTGATTCAATTTACGTTACTCCAGGACCTATGGCAATTTACAGAAAGGAAGCCCTCATAAAAATAGGTGGTTTCGATAAAAAGAATATGACTGAAGACATTGAAGTCACTTGGCATCTTATTCACGACGGTTATGATGTTAGAATGTCTTTTGTTGCGAAATCAACTTCAATTGCTCCCGACACTTTGGGAAAGTGGTTCAAGCAAAGAATAAGATGGAACATTGGAGGATATCAGACTATTTTGAAATATAAGAAATTCTTTTTCAGAAAGGGAATGCTTGGATATTTTATTCTTCCATTTTTTTCCGTGTCTTTGATTTTGGGAGTTTTCGGGCTTGGAATATTGTTTTACAGAAACATAAGAAGACTTTTGCTTTATTATTTATCGACGGTGCAATCAGTTGAATCGCAAACTGCGATACTTACTTTACAAGATATAAATCTAAATCCGAGCGTTTTGAATTTTCTAGGGGCGGTTTTATTTGTTTTAGGATTATGGTTTGTATTCTTTGCATTGAGACTTGTTAACAAACACATTGGAGAAAGCGATAACTTTTTTAGCGTGATTTTCTATTCGTTGATATATATTTTGCTGAGACCAATTGTTATTATAGTC
>CAYINP010000073.1:0-2898 GCA_964364785.1 Candidatus Woesearchaeota archaeon
TGGGGCTATTAAAGAGATGAAAAAATTATTCAAGTTCAAATATCCGAAACTGACTTTGCTTTTGATTTGCATAGTTGCCGCTTATTTTGTTTTTTCTTTTGAATCCACGCAAGAGTTTATGGATTATCTTGGAGCGGAATATTTTGGCGTTGCAATTGCAGGATTTTTATTTTCCTTCGGTTTCACGACGCCGTTTGCAATCGGCGCTTTTGTTACTATGAATCCGCAGAATATTTTTCTCTCCGCGATTGTTGGAGGATTTTTTGCGATGCTCGCGGATTTGACAATTTTTGGAATAATCAAAATGTCTTTCATAGATGAATTCAAAAGATTTGGAAGAACAAAAACAATGAAAAAGATAATTTCTATGGAGCCGAGTTTTAATAAAAAAATAAAACATTATCTTCTTTACGCTTTTGCTGGAATTGTGATTGCTTCTCCTTTGCCTGATGAAATTGGAGTTTCAATGCTTGCGGGATTGGGACATATTAAGTCATTGTCTTTGGCTTTGATTGGTTTTACTTTTAACACACTTGGAATTTTTATTATGTTAAATTTATAAAATGAATTCTTATTTTAGAAATATGCCCCGTTCGTCTAAGCGTAAACGCAAAGCCGTCCGGAGCGAAGGAAATAAAATTTCCATGTTTCCAGAACAAGCATAGGAAAAAGCCCCGTTCGTCTAGAGGCCAAGGATACCACCCTCTCAATGCCGAAGTTTAATCGATGAGGTGATAACTTCCGTCTTGAATGACAGGCAACGACAATTTTTAACAAAATTGTCTAGGGAACGGTGGAGACCCGGGTTCAAATCCCGGTCGGGGCGTCTTTGAGAAAAAATGGACAAATGGGGAAAGACTATGGAAGAAAAAAAGTTAAGTTTTTATTCAATTCATGATAGTGGAAAGGCGGAAGAGAATAAATCTGCGTTTAATTTTGAAGAAAAAAATAATCTCAATTATCCCTGTTTAATCTTCGTGAGAATAAACTCCTGGAATGATTACAGCTTCTATAGTAATTTTCGAGTTTTTTATCTTCGTGAAAAAATACATATTAGGGATTTGGGGATTGTCAAGATAATTCAATATCAAGCCGAACATTGTCGTACAACTCTTCCATCAAGTTTTGACGAACTAAAAAAAGATGAATTCTTCTCTAGGGGAACACTCTCTTTTTATAATAATCTAAAATTAATAGGTTTAAGAGATGGTGTTTTATCTTCTATAAATGATATACATTATAATAATTACAATAAAGAAGATATTCTGAAAATAGGTGATGGTAGTTTACTATTCCCCTATCAAGGTTCTTTATTTCGGGAAGACTTTCAGGATTTGGAAGTTTCTTCAGGATATGCAAGAAACTCTTTTGAAATGTTGAATAAGATACAAAAATGCGAGACATCTCTTTCTGAAATTAATGATGAAGAGAAAGAGGTTATAAGGAAATTGTTATATGGTTCGGTTATAACTTGTCTTGAATCCTATCTTGGTGATGCTTTTAAATTCAACGTAATAAATAATAAAAGTTATTTTTATTCTTTTTTGAAAAATTATGATTTTCCAAGAGGAGAGACAAAATATAACCTAAGCGATTTGGGACTTAAGGGTAATGAAATTGGAGAATTTATAGAAAACAAAGTTAAAGAGATAATGAATAATATTATATTTCATAATATAAAACTTACAAAAGAACTTTATAAGAGCATACTTAATATAGAACTCCCAGAAGAATTGATAGGATTTCAAGAAGACATACAAAAGAGGCACGATATATTTCATAGGAATGGAAAAAATATAGCTGGAGGAGATGTAATTATTAAAGAGACAGAGATAGAACATCTAATAGATAAAGTTCGAAAATTTGTAGGTAATTGTGAGCATATATTAGAAACTAAAACTTGACTTACTAAACCTCTTACTTAGATAATTAATTATAAAAACTAAGATTAATTGAAAACAAAATGATTTCCAAAATTCTCCGACGCGTTTTGAGCGTTTTGTTTTTCCTAATCGGATTGGTTGCGTTTTTTGTTTTTGCGAACAATGCAAATGATGTTTCTGAAATTGGAAAAACTCTCTGGGCTTTGCTTTTTACGACAACATCAATTACTATTGTTTTGGTGTTGAATCATTGATTAATTATTTAAACTTCTTTGCGGATTTTTATTTATGGTTTTGAATGAAAAAGAAAAGAGATATATCGGCGCTATTTTTCTTCTTATACTTTTTACATTATGGCTTATTTTTTTGTATAATTTTCCTCCGACAGAAATCGTAGAATTCATAGGAATAAACAACGGATATGTTCTAACTTTTTTCGGCGCACTTTTAGGAGGAACTTCGATACTTGTCCCTTTTCCTTACCATATTTTGATTTTTACTCTTGCTGCCGGGGGATTAAATCCGTTTTTTCTCGGACTTCTTGCAGGATTGGGAATTTTCATAGGAGATTCAACTTCTTATTTCATAGGATATACTGGAAGAGAAATAGTTACAGGGAAGCCTGCCGCCTTGTTCGAAAGATTTCATAAGTGGGTTGTCAAGAAACCAAAATGGATTCTGCCTATTTTTCTTTTTCTTTATAGTTCTGTAATCCCAACGCCGAACGATTTGCTTGTAATTCCTCTCGGACTTGTGAGATACCCTTACATAAAAGTTATAATTCCATTGTTGCTCGGCTCGATAGTGTTCAACACGCTTTTGGCTTTCGCCGGATTTTATGGATTTGAATGGGTTGCTAGTTTTTTTTAAGATGAATAAACAAAAGAATAACGAATTGATTGAAGGAATTGATTTTTATTTTGAAAAAGGGAATTTTATTTTTACAGAGAAATATCACAAAGACAGAGGATATTGCTGTGAGAATAATTGCAGACATTGTCCTTACGGGTTTGGG
>CAYINP010000074.1:0-1164 GCA_964364785.1 Candidatus Woesearchaeota archaeon
TTTATGAAAAACTGGCTTCCTCCTGTGTTGGGACCTGCGTTCGCCATCGAAATTGTTCCGCGATTATTTTTGTTGTTCTTTGTGAATTCGTCTTTTATGTTGTATCCGGGACCTCCCGCTCCCGTTCCAGTTGGATCTCCGCCTTGAATCATAAATCCTTCAATAACACGATGGAAAATCACACCATCGTAGAAACCTTGTGAAACTAATTTTTCAAAGTTTCCCGCAGTTATGGGCATATTGGAATCCAATTCAATAACTATGTTTCCAATGTTTGTTTCAAGCAAAATTTTTTTGTTTTCCATTTTTTGATTTGTCGCGAAAAACCAGAATAAAATCAAGATTAAAATTATTCCAAAAATAGCCAGAGATTTTCCGTTAAATAGTTTTCGCATGCCTGTTGATAGATTAGGAATTTATAAATTTAAGAATTATTTTTTATTCGCTTCCCAAACCTTATCGTAAGCTTCTTTTGCCGCACTATCAGAAGGAGGACTATAATTGCCGTTAACGACATCAGTTTGCGCTTTTGCACCAAAGTAACCTTCATCATATGCCTTATTTTCTAAACTATTCTTCTCGGCACCTTCCTTGGAAGAAGTAAGTTCATCTACAACCCCGTGCGGTGGAGAATAATCTCTAGTGCTAGCATCTGCTTGCCCAGTATTATGATAATGTTGTTTATTATCTCCCATCGAGAAGCTAAATTTTTCTCATTTTTAAATATTATGAATGCGCTCGCGCAAGCGCTCACTTATGTCAATGCCGTTCCAAATCCGCGTCTTGCAGGATTTTTCACTCAAATAATTTTAACGTAAAAACAAATTTACGGGAATTTATCAGTTGAACAATGTTGGTTTTACATTAACACTCGGTTTCTTGGGTGGGCGGGTGGGCTTAAATTAATAAATCTCCATCACTATTTTTTTTCATGAGAAACAAAAGAGAGAAAAATTTCCAATTTTTCCATAGCAATTTTTTTCCAAAAAATCGCAGAGGACAATTCTTCATAATCATGTCTGTAATAATCATCGGTTTGGTTGCCGGCTTGGCGACAATAACAAATTCCGTGCAAAAACAAGATTTCGTGAGTTTCAATTATGTCAAGGAAGAATTGAAATTTGAAAGCGAGAAAGTCGTCGATTACGGAATTGCAAACAATCA
>CAYINP010000074.1:1264-2765 GCA_964364785.1 Candidatus Woesearchaeota archaeon
TTTCAAAAGAAATCGAGGGAAATGTTTATACCGCGACGAGCAATTAAATTAATATGCTCAAATCCGCGTCTCGCAGGATTTTCGCCAATAGAAAAAGGTTAATGTGAAATCTACTTTTAAGCGAGGTACAACATATTATTGGATTAATAGTTAACAAAAATCATTTCTACATTAATACTTGGTTTCTTGGGAGGGTGGGTGGGGAAGAAATTATTATAATTTTAGTCATAACCGGAGATTTTACATTCTCCTCCGTTTAATGCGCCTTGCAAAATATTAAATTCTTCTTCACTTAACTCCAATCCTTTATGAGATTTAACCATAATCATCTTTGTATTTTCGGTGTAATCGCATTCCATTTTTCCATTATTTGGCAATTCTTCAATATATTTGCACTTTCCGTCTTCGTTTAAACCAATAATATTTCTCTCCATAATTATATCTTCTATGTCAAGCGTTTCAGCCAGAGGATGTTCAAATTCACAGGAGAAAGATTCGCAGGATTCAAGTTTCTCTGGAAATTCATCGCAATCATTATTTGTCTCTAACACATCTCCCTCATTTATCTCAATCATCAAATCATCTTGCGACAGATTCTCTTTTTCCACAGATATTTCGTCCTTGTTAAATTGGAAAATAAAGAAAGATATCCCCAAGACAACGATAACTATTCCAATAAATCCTATTATAATAAAAGGCAAGTTAACCGGATTTTTTTCAAGTTGGATATTTTGATTATTATTTACCTTGTTGTTTTGAACATTCATCAAGATATTACTATTTTAGATATTATAAATTTTCTCAAAACATTTATTAATTTGCATTTCCATTTTTGACAAAGAGAAATGATAAAAGACAGACAAAAGAAAAATCTGCAATTTTTCAACCGCAATTTTTTTCCAAAAAATCGCAGAGGAATCAGCGTGATGATTGGATATGTTTTGCTAATATCTATGGCGATTATGATGAGCATAATAGTTTATCAATGGGTAAAAACTTACGTGCCGCAAGATTCAATAGAGTGCAAAGATGGAGCTTCTCTTTTTATCCAGGGATACAGCTACGATTGCGGCACAGATAGTTTTGATTTGACTTTGAAGAACAATGGAAGATTTGATTTGGCAGGATATTTTGTTCATATTACGACAAATCCAAGCCAAGAGTTAGCCGTAACAGATATTTCACAATTTAATGAAGTGCCGTCAAAAAGAGGCGCTGGTTCGGTAAGTTATCCTTCTGCAACCGATTTAAATCCGATTGGAGCGGGAAACACATTTAGCGATTCTTTTAATCTTGGGGGAGCAAATGGATTAAGTGAATGCTCAGGAGCTGGACAATGCATTTATTCTGTTGAAATAGTTCCATTGAGACAGGAAAAGATAAATAACAAAAATCGCGCGGTTTCGTGCACCGATGCGAGAATACAGGAGCCGATTCAATGCGGAAGTGTCGGACAATTCTGTGATAACGATGGAACAAAAGAACAGGGGGAAGAGTGTGA
>CAYINP010000075.1:0-2568 GCA_964364785.1 Candidatus Woesearchaeota archaeon
TCAAGTCTTCCGTTTCTTTTGGATTAATTGCTCTCCTTGCAACATAGTCTCCGCAATAAGCTGCCCAGTTCAAACCCGCGCATCCAGACACATATTGGATTGATTTGTTCTTTGAGTCATAATCTACAATAGGAACCAAATCTTTTGTCACGTCAATCAAACCAGACCAATAATGAGTGAAACGGACGTTTTTTATTTTTGGGAATCTGTATTTTATGTCTTTGATAAAGAATTCTATAACATTTGGAATATTCTTGTATTTTGGATGATAAGCTGTCCAAGAAGAAGAGCCTCCCACCAAAAGCCTTTTTCCCTCGACGGGGCGATAGTGAATATAATTCCACTTTGCATCCCAGCACATTAATTCTTCTTTTGGAAATATTGATTTCATTTGTTCGTCGCTTAAAGGTTCGCTTATGGCGAGATACGTCTGAATGTGGTATGTCTTATTCGACAATTCTTCATTAAATTCTTTTCTTATCTTGTCCATGCAGACAAGAATTTTTTTGGCTTTCACGCTTCCCAGAGAAGTTTCTGCAGTATTGCCTTTTATCTCGTTAACCTCTGTATCTTCGTAAATTTTGACACCTTTTTTAAGAAGCAGATTTTCCATTTCCTGGCAATACGCGAAGGTGTTCATTCCGTAAGAGCCGGGATAATTCAGTCCAAGAATGTATCCCTTTCCAGGATGAATTTTTTTCAATTCTTTCTTGTCTAAAAGTTTGCTCGGGAGCCCCATTTCCTTCTTTGCTTTCTCTTCTTCCAGAATCGTATTATTGTGGGATTTTTTTATTGACAAAAATAATGTATCTTGTTTTCTAAGGTCGCATTTAAAATTATATTTTCTTACAGTGTCTATTATGATCTGGGTTCCCTTAAAGGGGATGTTGTAAATTATTTTGGCTTTTTCTTTTCCATAATCCTCAACAACGCGTTGCATGTCTTCTTCGCTTTCGGGAGACACAAAACCGCCACTCTGCCCTGATGAACTCCCTCCACAAATTCTTTTTTCAAGAAGCACAATATTTTTCTTTCCAGATTCAACAAGCTTCAGCGCCGCGTGAAGCCCCGCAAAACCCCCGCCGATGACAAGATAATCGCATGAAATATTTTTTTTGAGTGGCGGAGAGTACTGGGTTTTTATCGGAGAAGCTATATGCCACCAATTTTCGTATATCATTAAATCACCTTTTTATTAATACATTAGGGAATGCAAATTTAAAAAGTTAACATATTTTGCTTTTTAATGTCCGCGAAAAAGATTTCGCTTGAAAACGCAAAAGAAGATAAATTATTTTATTTTGTCGCAAATGTTGTTGTATTTCGTGAGTCCGACGGACGCTGTTTGATTTTGAAAAGAAGCGAAAATGAAAAAGTTCACCCCGGAAAATTTGCAACGCCGGGAGGAAAGTTGGAATGGAAAGATCTTAACATTAGCACTCCAACGAGAATGAACGGCGACGTTGTTGATTTTGAAAACGCCGTTGAAGATTTGCTGAAACGCGAAGTAATGGAAGAAGCGGGAATTGAAATCCACGACGAAATAAAATACATAAACAGCGTCGCTATTATTCGTCCCGACGGAATTCCCGTTGTTCTTGTAAAGTTCGCCGCGAGATACAAATCAGGAAATGTTAAGCTTGAAGAAAATGCATTTAGCGATTTTGCGTGGGTAAATGAATTGGAAGTTTGGGATTACGATTGCATTGAAGGAATCGCAGAAGAGATTGAGAAGACGATTAGGATGTTTGAAAAATAAATTGTGGTTCTCATAGAATATTCTAAGGCTTTTTGTAGAATCTCTCTATCTCTGATTTTGATGGCTTTAAGTCAGGATATTTGTCTGTCTTATGAATAGTATTATGACAACCCTTATGAACAAGAATGGTTTTTTCTGGGAAATAACTTGTGTGATGATGTACCTCTTCTCCTAAATCAATTTTATTACCACATGCTTCGCAAGGGCTCTTTAAAATTTCTTCATATTCTCTTTTACACTTATCAGAACAAAATAAACCATTGGATTTAAAATCAATTTTACAAAATTTACAGAAACCATTTTCCCATTCAAAAAATCCCTCTTCCCAGTCAATAAAACTACTTTCAGTAGAATTTTCATAAGTCATTTCAGGAGAACTACTAACTTCGAAAGAAACCCTACAGGGGCAATCATTATACTTAAGATTTTTAAATTCTTCTTCGATAAATCTCCTCCTTTTCCAGAAAGGAATTTGTTCATCAAATTTCCAATAAAATAATGGAGAACTATCTTCCTGTATGGGAACGTTTTCAGTGCCCCTCATATCTGCAAAAAATATAACTCCTTCTAACTTTTTATAGAATAAATTTGGTTTATTTACACTTTCTAAATAACCCATTAACTTTAATTTTTCACCAAACTTTAGCATTTCAGAAAATATATTATCATAAATCCTTTTCCCAAACTTATCAATACTCATCATTTAACTTAAAAACTTCTAGAATATTTATAGATAGCTATTGAATTCTCTATTTTATCTTCCCCGTCTGCCAATCCTTCAAAATTTTTCTCGCAACCCTCTCGGCATC
>CAYINP010000076.1:0-1100 GCA_964364785.1 Candidatus Woesearchaeota archaeon
GTTTATTGAGGAAGCTTGCTTCCGATATGAGCATTTGCTTGCAAATGCGGGAAACCCCAAGGTCGCGTGGTTCAAATCCCGCCCCTGCTATTTTTTCGTAAGAAAAAATGCTGCAGGTTTTCTGCCTGCTATTTCGTTTACGAAATGCTCAACTAAAATCTGATTGGCCTGCTATTATTTTTCGCAAGAAAAATGCTCGCCCAAAATTTAAAATTAACCCTCTATTTTCGTTTATATTTTAATTCAAAATAATGTTTCATCAAGAAAAGGAGCGGGGGGCAAAGCTCCTTCATCAGAATCAAGATTCGGACTTTCTTCAAGATAAACTCCAGACATATTATAAGGAAGAGAAACGGGAATCCCTTTGCTTTCTATTTTAGCTGGAGAATTATCCTGCAAATGTTCTCGAGCGGAATGGTATGCCTCAAGCAACTCTTCCCGCGTCAGTCCAATTCTCAATTCAATACTAGACTTAGAGATTTCTTCGACAGGTTTCTCAGAATAATCAATTAAAAAAATTTCTCCATCAGAGAAAATTCCATCTCCATTTTTATCCTTGCCGTGAGCTATTGGTCTCTCAAGATTGTAAATGCCAAGTCCGCTATCGCTAATAATCTTAACATCTTTTATTGGATAAGTGAGAGTATAATCTAAACTTTCATTCCCATTTTCATCGCATCTGAGAGTCATATATCCTAAGTCGGCGGTAACAGAAAAATTTTCACAAGAAGCGGGATAGATAATATCTTTTCTTCTTATCTTGGAAATTTCCAAATCCCTCCCTTCAACAATTTCAATAGTTGCACTTTGTTTTTGTTCTCGTGGCGGTTCTTGAACTGGAGAGCTTGAACAAGCCCCAAGCCCAATAATCAAAGGCACTATCAAAGCAGAAACAAGGGTTCTCATATTTCTACATAAACTTTCGCTTTTTAAGGATTATCAAGATTTATAACAACTTTTTTAAGCGGATGATTTTTAACTATTTTATTGCCCAGTTCGCATAATAAAGGGAACCAGAAATCCAAGATTATCAACCCCTCCTTTTATTTGCGCGAATGAGCAAAGCCCAGTTCGCATAATGGTATTGCAGCGGATTGCTA
>CAYINP010000076.1:1200-2489 GCA_964364785.1 Candidatus Woesearchaeota archaeon
ACAAAAATCCGCGCCTCGTAAGGGGCTCGCAGGTTCGATTCCTGCACTGGGCGTTTAATCAAGGAGAAAAGAAAAAATGGGAACAAGAAAATGTGATTTCTGAATGGGCGTTCAAAACATGGAAGAAAAAAGTCTGGCTGAAAAAATAGAAAACTTGGATGGAAAAGAAGGAACCATTGAATTAAACAATAAAGACAGAAATTCAATGGTTCAAAGTAGTTACAACTATTTAGATAAAGAACATGAAAAGAAAGACAATTTAATCTGGTTATTGATTGGTTTGGGCATAGGAATTCTTGGAAATTTTATTACTAATTTAATTTATGACGGGATTAAACAAAGTCAGTTTATATTTCAAATTAGCCTCATATTAATTATTTTATTCTGTATCGGACTTTTTATTATATTCCATCAATTAGGAGAACACAAGCAAAATATCAAATATACCTTGAAATCAAATAAATCCTGGGCAAAATCTACGCATTTAAATGTTGGTCCAGCATTCAAACCAATTGATATTAACGATTGAATTATTAATTTAACCCTGCACCATCTTCCCCAACTCCCCTTTCCCCGCAAGTTCCAAAACAATGTCGGCTCCGCCAATAAATTTTCCGCCGATGAAAAGTTGCGGAATAGTCGGCCAGTTCGCGTATTCTTTGACGCCTTCGCGAATTTCATTGTTTGAAAAAACATCAAAAGATTCAAAAGGAATTTTCAATTCTTTCAAAACTTCAGAAGCTTTCATTGAAAATCCGCACATCGGTTCCTCTGGAGTGCCCTTCATAAAAAGAAAAACCTTGTTCTTCTTCGTTAAGTTTTCAATTTGTTTTTTTATTTCAGGTTTTAACATTTTATTTCTCTATGAAATTTTTTTATAAATTTTATTTCTCCCTTGTTTCTATTGATAAAGAATGCAATGAGCCATTTTTAAAATCTTCTTTCAAAATATCCAAAACAATTCTGTGCTGTTCAACCAAAGATTTTCCTTTGAATTTTCCGCTTTTCACAACCGCTTTGTAATGCATTCCGTCATCTCGTTCATCAATAATTTCAACAATGGAACTTGGAAGATTTTTCTCAATTTTATTTTTTAATTCTTGAGGATTCGGCATAAATTTGGATATTTGGGAAATTTATAGACTTTTCGCTCGCCTTCGGCTCGCTTATAAATTGCTTCGCGTCGGCGTTTCGCACGACGCTCCGCTTAAAGAAAAAACTAGTATGAAAAAATTTTATGGAAATTTATAGTTGATAAAAGTTGGATTTATGATTAACATTGGATTGCA
>CAYINP010000077.1:0-811 GCA_964364785.1 Candidatus Woesearchaeota archaeon
ATTCCACCCTCTGTAAGATAGAAAATAGTTTCATTTTCCGGAAGATTTGGGGCGTCAATCATTTTCGCAACTCTGCTTCCTTGTTTTCCTCTTCGCAAATAAATTCTGTAAGTGCTTGCGTGCCCGACGATATGTCCCCCTATTGCCGTCGTGGGATCCCCGAACATTTGCGCAGGATTCGCCATTACTTGATTTGTTACATAAACTGCAAGATTATGAGTTTCCGCAAGTTTCATCAAGTCGTGCAAATATTTGTTCAGCTTTTGCTGTCTGTCTGCAAGCTGTCCTCTTCCAGCAAATTCCGCACGAAAATGTGCGGTAAGAGAATCGATAATCAAAAGTTTAATCGGCTCGCCATTTTTTATCATCTCGCCGATTTTTTCCAAAAGTAAAATCTGATGATCGCTGTTGAATGCTCGTGCGACAAAAATATTTTTCAAAACCTTATCGGAATTAGCGCCCATTTTATCAGAAATTTGTTTTATTCTGGCAGGACGAAAAGTTCCTTCAGTATCGATGAAAACAGCTTTCCCGTTTGCTCCACCTTGTTCAATGGGAAGTTGAACATTTACAGCCAAAGATAAACCAACTTGTGTTTTTCCGCTTCCATAAGCCCCGAAACATTCAGTTATTGCGCGTCCTTCAACGCCCTTTCCTCCCAGCAACCCATCAAGATTTTTGCTCCCTGTTGTAATATAAAGAACGTTTTCTCTTCTCTTCGCATATTCTGCTCCGTCGGTAAAACCCAAGTCAAGCATATTCCTTGCCGCCTGAATCGCTTTTCTTGCAACAGCAGGTCCAAATCCTGCAA
>CAYINP010000077.1:821-2482 GCA_964364785.1 Candidatus Woesearchaeota archaeon
AAACATTTGGGGACATTACTGCAAGAGACATTAATTCATAAATTCCGGCGCTTTCCAATTTTGCCAAAGCGGCGGGACCTATTCCAGGCAAATCAGACAATTTATTCTCACCGCTTTTCTTTTCTTTTTTTGAATCTTCAACCTCTTCAACATCTTCATCTTCTTCGTTATCATCAATTTTTTTTGGCATAAAACATCACAAAGTCCCAACTTTATAAAGATTGTTTGAATTCAATATATAGAACTATTTCTTCAACAAAAACCAAACACTCGCAACGATTCCCCCAATCAAATCAACAAACAAATCCCATATTGTATCATTGTAAGTTAAAATCCAATCAAGCCCAAAATAATTCACGAGAGAAAACTCATAAAATTCCCAAAAAATTCCAGTTAATCCAACAAGAGAAATTGTGAAAACAAATCTTGTGAATTTATCTGAGAAAAAATATTTCTCTTTGTTCAAATAATTCAGCAAAGGAAAAAAAGTAAACGTGAGGATAAACCCGCCTGCAAAATGCATCGGAGTTGCAAACCCTGGAAATTTATCATAAATATCAAAAACCAAATCAAGAAACATATGAAAAAGAAAAAAGAAACACGGAATCAAAAAGTAACTCAGGATTTTATCAAGCCTTAACATCTTAATTTTTCTCAAGCGAGGAAATTAATTCATCCTCATTTATTTCTCTTATGCCGTTAACGATAAATTCAAGGTTGTTAAAGAATTTATTTGTTCTAGCATTTCCGAAAAAAAGCATTTCTTTTCCCAAAATATTTTCCCTTTGTTTTCCAATTGCTTCGGCTTCCATTTCTGTAAAACCAAATCCTGAAAGAGTTTCATGAAACGCAACCGCTCTTATCGTCGCGGTTCCGTCGTCAAGGACAAAATTCATCAAGAATCTTTTATCTCCAGGAACTTTTCCGTGCTCCACGCATTTGAAATTTTCTCCGTCAGCCTCGACTTTTTTCTTGCATTCATTGCAAACAGTAAAACCGCGCGGCTCGAATGTTTGAACGATGAATCCTCGAACAGCACAGTTGTCGCCTTCTTTCAAATCGGCAATTCCTTTTTCTTTTGAAATTCTTTCAGTCTTCACATTTACAATCAAATCCGCGCTCGGCTTGAATTCAGAAAAACTTCCCAAATGCAATTCTTCTTCTCTCATGCTTCCATTGATTATATCGACGACGCTCTGCATTCCAATCTGATTTTGTTCTATAAGAGAAATATGATTTGTATCCCAAAGAACAACCTTAATATTTGAGGTTTCATCAGCAACGACAAGGTTCACAACCTTTCCAGCTTGCCCATTCTTTGTCGTGAAAGTTCTAACTGGAGAAATATTTAATATTTTACCGACGATGTTTACTTTTCTCATTCCTGGAAGCAAATCAGAAATCTTTATTTTTTCAGTATCAAACGCAATTCCAAGTTCTGCCGCGATTATCTGAGCCGCGCCCTCGTGAGAAATCATTCCTGAAATTTTCTCCCTCTTCGCGTTGACTTTCATTTCAATTTCGTCTTTCCCCAATCCTGAAGACTTAGAAATAATGCTAACAAGTTTTTCATAATTTCCGTTCATTCACTAACAAAAATTCCAGTGTTTTTAAGAATTTTCGTTCGAAAATTCTTACTTCTTTTTGCCTAGAGAATAAGC
>CAYINP010000078.1:0-2404 GCA_964364785.1 Candidatus Woesearchaeota archaeon
TTATCAATACGAAATATGTGACGATAAAGGAGAATGTAAGTATATAACAATTGATAAAATTATACAACCGAGCGAGCAAACCCTTTATGTTTGCAATAACCAAAGTTTATGCGAATATGTTCCAGTTAACAGGCTGTTGCTAAAACACGGAACAGATAAAGAATATTGCGCAGACGCTCCTCGTTTTAAATCAAGTTATGTTGATAATTGGTGGAACTCAAACGGATTAATTGATGAATGTGAAATGCCTCCTAGAGCGGATATGCAATTTGCGTTTAAACAGCATAATGGAACTTTATCAAGCTACACAGGCACGATTCAAATTACAATAACTCCAATTAATTATGAGGATAATTATCTAGCACTTCAAATACTTATAGGGGAAGATAATAACATGGATAATCTCCCAGACTCGTGGATTTTTTGCGGCAATGTTGATAGCATCTATGGGAAAGATAAAAGGATAATTAATTGCAGTGGAACAAATATAAAATTCGTTAAATTAGTTAATCCAGAATGGAATCCTTCCAGCCTATATCTTGATTATATCTTGGTTTTGAAAGCAGATTAAAATATAAATATTTCCAAAATCAATGATGGTTATGAAATCCCAAATCATCAAATCTTTTTTCGGTGAAGGGATGAATTTCTGAAATTGTGTTGCACTCCAAGCAATATTTGCATCTCTCAGAAATTGTGAACTCTCCTTTTTCAGTAATGCTGCAACCGCATTTTAGCAAAATTGATTTTGGTTTTTCTTTCATTTTATTTTCCTGAAAATTGTCCAAATTGCGGACAATCCAATTATTGAATACAATGAAGTCAAAAGCAAAGGAATTGGATTTAGAAGTGAAAATTGAAAGTTTGAAATTCCAATTATTCCCAGAATAAAACCCCCGATTATTAAAAGTCCTATTGAAATTCCATCAATTATTTTAGCGACGTTTTTTGACATTTAATTTACACAAAATAAAATTATTTAAACGTTATCATTCAAAACTAAAAATTAGCAATATTGGGCTTTACAATTTTCATATACTCTTCGATTGACACAAGCTTTTCTTTGTAAGATTCTATAATCTTAATTAATTCTTTCTTGCTTAACTTTTCCATATCGTTTTTCTTATCCATAACATCTTATGAATTTCGTTCTTTATAAACCCTCTCGTTTTATTACCACTAATAAGTAGTTCATAAAGAGGCACTTCTTTTAATACATAATTTATAAAATGTAAATTAATTTTATATATAATAAGTGCGATTATAATAAAATGAGCGGAACTGTAAATATACAATGCGCGGAATGCAAGAAGGAAGTCGACGTGAAAAAAGGGAAATTCAGGAGAAAATATTGCGATGATTGTTCGGCGAAGAAAAAGAAAGAGTGGAAGGAATATCAGGAAAACAGATGGAAACTTACTTTAGATGATATGGAAGACGATGAGTGAATCCAAAACATTAAAAATCAATTCTTTGTTATATTTTTAACGGGTGCGTAGGCTAGTGGTAGACTACCTGGCTCCAGAGTAAGAACAGAAGTTCTTCCACTCTCACATTTCAGAGTGAAACGGAGAGCCCAGGAGATGGGGGTTCGATTCCCTCCGTGCCCATTTTTAAAATGGATAGCTAAGAACATCATCAATTAATCTTTCTATAAATTTGGAAACCCTACTAAGTTTTAATTTAAAAGCAATTACCCAGATTAAAATTAGTAAAATAGCTATTCCTATTGGAATAAGAAAAAGCCAGATTAATTCATTCATTACCCAATCCTCTTTATCTCGTTGATTTCATCATCGGAGATTGCTGTTCCGCTGAATTTTAGAGCATATAATAAGGCATCGAGAATGTTTTTATTTTTCATTTTTATCAAACCTTTTTTGTAAGCGACATAGATTAATTCAGTTGAACGCACAAATCTAAAATCCTTGAAAAATTTGTAATCTTGCTTTTTTTCAAAAATAGGCATATGCAATTTGCTCTCCATTAATTTTTTCAAATTCTCCGGTTTTTCTCCAAGCATTCTTGTCGTTCTTTCATCAATCGCAATTATATTGTCAATTCCTTTTTCATCCAAAATCCGAGATAAAGCCAAACAGGAACTTTCTCCCAAGTCAATCAAATGAACTGGGCGTTTTCTTGTCTCGAAAAGATTATTTGCTATTCCAAGAATTTCGTGCGTTTTTGCCGTTATTTGAGATTCGTCAATCTTTATTGCTGCAGGCATTTCAAGGACTTTGTCGTCAATTAATTGCTGGATTCTCATAGCTTCGAGCTCAAATTTTTTTATATTCAAAGGCCTGTCAATAACTTCTCCTTTGACTTCGCGAGTTATTATGAATTTTCCGTCAAAGATTTTTTTCAAGGCGCGCAATTCCTCAATCAAAGAAGACATGCTCAAACT
>CAYINP010000079.1:0-2303 GCA_964364785.1 Candidatus Woesearchaeota archaeon
TTTCAAAATCATTTCCATTTTGTATTTCACAATCCGCTTTTAAATTTTGGTTTCCGTCAAATATTGGTTTCAGAGGTTTTGATTTTATAATCTTCTTTCCGTCGATATTTTCAGTTTCAAACTTCTTAAAATCATAAAAATCAACTTGGACATAAAATTGCTCATCATCAAATTCTGAATCAAAATCAAGATTGCATTCATTTTCTATATTTGCAGTTTGCGATTCAATATCTCCGAACAAATCCTTCAAAACATTGTAGATTCCATTGACATATTCAACATATTTGTCTTGTTCAGTTATTTCATTTCCATTGCCGTCTTTTCCACATCCCCATCCATTATATCCTCTAAGTGCCGCGTCCCATTCAGAATAAATTTTTGTTTGATATTCGCTTGTGCACGCGCCTGAAAAAGTTTTTCCATCTTTATAAGTTTCATAACTTTCCTTTAAAATCTGCGCACCAATTTCAATATTTTTCTCTGCATTTGTTATAAGAACATTTTTGCATTCTTCTCTGTCAATAGGAAGTCCTTTTGTTCCACAATGTGCTTTCAAATTTATTTGCATCAATCCGCACGAACTGTCAGAACATTTTGTTTTCACGCACAAACTTTCCTGAATCATTACTGAAAACAAAAGCGTCGAATCAATTCCGTTTTTTGAGGCATAAGTGGTAATATAATTTCCGTAATTTTCACATTCATCGCCACAACTGCAAATCTTTCCATTTACCTGGTTTTTGCTAGCGTAATCGGCGACATTTGAAAACGATTCAGAACTGTCCAAATTTTCAAGCCATTTCAAATCCAAGATTCCCTGATGAGAAATGCATTCTGCAACTCTTGAAGCCAAAATTTCAGACTCAATTTCACGCACATCAAAAGGATAATTGTAAAAAACATAAACCATAGCCAAGATTCCCGCAGCAATTATGAATAATATTGCAAACCAATATACTGATAAAATTTTGTCAGATCCAATTTTATTTTTTGAAATCATTTTTCATCGATGATAATAACATAATCTTTAATTTCTCCGTCTTCGGAAGGAGCATCGGGATACGCATTCGCAAAGACATCGTTAAAAAAAGAATAAGAATATCCTCCTTTATCTCTAAGTTGTACTGTGACAAGATTGTCTTTAATTTTTATTATATTCTCATGATAGTTTTCACTTCGCGCTTTTGCAATGGCTTCCTCGACATTTATTTTTATAATCATTCCGGGTTTCGCAGAATCAATAATCAAAGCTGTTTGTTTTGCAAGTTCTTCTTCAATTAAAACCGCAGAAGTTGTTCTTGAGAAAATAAATGTTATAAGTATTGCAAAAAATATAAGTGTGAGCAAAATAAAAATAATATTTTCTGTAAGAATGTTTGCGCCTCTTTTATTCATATTTAAAAAAAGAAGAAGAGATTAATAAAATTATTGATTCGATTTATCGCTATTTTCGCGAAGCCTATGCGTAATGGCTAACTCAATGTCAAGATTTCCTCGCAGTTCAATGCCTTGAATCTTTCAGAATCAGCTTCAATTATCGTCGGAGATAAAAATATGTTAGGAATATTTGTTCCATTGACAATTATCGCGCTTATCTCAGGCTCAAAATTTTCTATGATTGCACCACTTCCAGCAATCCCTCCAGAAACAACAAGCAAACCTATCCCTATGGAAACAAGTCCTGCAGGAGTTATAGCTAAAACTCCCAACGCTCCGACGCCTACAGCAGTTGCATACCAAACCCAAGAATTAACTTGGCTTGTTATTCCCATGACGACAAAAGATTGTTTTCCCGTCGGAATTTTTCCAAAAGTCCCAGCGCCGGATTGCGCTCCAGCTTGCTTCAACGACTCAATATCTTTTGTCCTGAACAAATATTCCGCATAAGTCAAATCGCCATTTACTTTTGCCGTTGACAAATAGCTGTAAAGTTCGTCTTTGCTTATCTCTCCATTTTCAACTCCTGGAACATTTGAAAGACTATTGTCAAACGCAATTTGCGAACATATTGAACAATAATTATTTTTCGTTGCAGAAGTTCCGACATAATCAACTTTTCCCTCGCCAAACATATACCAGCAATCCGACATCTCATCAGAAAGTTGCTGATAAATTTCTTCTTTCGTTTCGACTTTTACAACTTCCGGCTCGTTAAGCCCCTCGCAACTCCCGTCGTAAGTTATGCATTTGTAACTTCTGTAGCAATTCAAGGAAACTGAATCTTTAGGAAGAATGGATTTGCTTTTCAAAAGAACAGAATTTCTGCAAAGTTCCTTTCCTGTTTCTTCTCCAAGATTCAACCG
>CAYINP010000080.1:0-2251 GCA_964364785.1 Candidatus Woesearchaeota archaeon
CATGATTTGGGACCGCAATTTCTGCTTCCACTCTCTTGAATCCTTTCTTTTTAGCAAAATTTAAAGTGACTCTAACTAATTTCGTCGCTATTCCCCTCCCCTGATAATCTGGGTGAACAACCCACCCAATATCTACAATGTGTCTGCCCCTACCTTCTTTTTTAAAATCAAAGCCGCATTGTCCAACCAATTTTTTTGTCTCTTTATCCATTGCAACAAAATAATAACCCTCAGGATTTTTACTTGAATAGAGTTTTCTCCAATATTTAATCCATTTTTTAGGAATCGTATGATTCAGCCCGGTATAAATAAAATTTTTTCTCTTGACTCCTTCGTTATAAATCTCTGCTACTCCTTTCTCATCTCCAGCTCTCGCTTTTCTAATTTCTATGTCCATTTCATTTCACCCACCATTTCATTTTTCTTAATTGAGTTATATTATTCTTGTACATTTCTCTCAAATCTTTTATGTCATAATAATCCATTAGCATTCTGTCAAATCCCGGACCCCAAGCAAGAACTGGAATATTTTCCCCAAGCAAAGGAACAACGACTTCAGGTCTCATTATTCCCGCGCCTCCGAGCTCAAACCAAATTTTTCTTTCAGGATGCCAAACATCAATTTCGACGCTCGGCTCTGTATATGGAAAAAAACTCGGTCTGAATCTTATCTTTTCAAAACCCATTTTCTCGAAGAATTGTTTCAAATATCCAAGAAGGTGCCTGAAATTCGCATTTTTATCTATTACAATTCCCTCTGTTTGATTGAATTCAAATCCATGTTTCCAATCAAGGGTTTCATTTCTGAAAACTTTTCCAACCGCAAAAAATTTCCCGGGAATTTCTTCCTTCTTTAATTTTGACAAAGTCTCGACGGAAATCGCAGTTGTATGCGTTCTCAAAACAGTTTTCCTCGCTTCTTTTTCGTTCCACGAATATTTCCATCCCTTGCTTCCCGAAACTCCTTTCTCATGACTCTCCTTAACTCTTGAGACAATTTTTTTGTCAGGCAATTCTGATTCGGCATTTATGAAAAAAGTATCTTGCATTTCTCTTACTGGATGATCTTGCGCCGTGAAAAGCGCGTCAAAATTCCAAAACGAACTTTGAATCATATTTCCCGACATTTCCTTGAAACCCATTTCAGTCCAGACTTTTCTCGCGTAATCCGAAGCTTGATTTACAAAATGTCTTTTTCCGCCATAAATGCTGGAAGTTCTCGAATTCAAATCATACCTTCTGAATTTTTTCCCTTTCCATAAAGAATCTTTCATCAAAAGTTCTGGAGTTATCTGTTCAATCAAATTGCTCGTTTTGACATTCGAGTTTATTATCTCTCTTCCAAAAGATGTGACTTCAATTTCTGTCTCCTTCGTGTCTTTAATGTGAAGAATTTCTTTTCTTCCCTGCAAAATCTGGGAAATTTCTTTCTGTTCCTTGTTCAATTCGTTAAAATCCAAAGGCAATGATTCGAGAAAAATTTCTTCAGGTAATTTTTTTGAGATGTCGTGATTATTTGCATTAAGAATTATTCTGTTGTTCTTCAACTCAATCATAGTTTTCCTCTTCAAAACTCCTATTGCGGCCTTGAATTCATCTTCTGAAAGTCCCGCAAGTTTTCCAGCTTCTTGAAAAAGCGCAATTCTTTTTTCTTTCAAAAAATCCAACAGTCTTCTCTCAGGAAGTCCTCTTTTCCTGTACAAAGCCCCGTTGACTCCAAGTTCGATTATTTTCCCTTTATCATATGAAAGTTTTACTATGTTTTTCTTTTCAAGAAACTCCAAAGCCCTCAGAACAGAAATCTTGTCAAGATGCGACTTCAGGCATATTTCGTTTATATCATCATTAACATAGGGTAGAATCTTCACTTCATTCGGACTCAAAGAATCCATTATTTTCTGCTTTTCCATTTTAGTTTTTGGAAAACCTAATTAAAAAATCTTGTTATAAGTCATTTGTCATCCAAGTCGGCATTCCAAGAACCAAACCCAAGGATTTCAAGTCGTAGTTATTTTTCTCTTGAAATCCAAGGAAAACCATTTTCAGTTTGTTTTTATTGCATATTTTGATATTTTGTCTCACGCGAGCCAGAATTTCTGCTTTCATTTTTCCATTTGATTCCAAGATTTCATTAAAATCCACGCCAATTGCAACATTCTTTTTCTTCGCGAATTTCGCCATAACGTGATCCAATCCGGATTCTCTTTGCTTTTGTCTGTCCTTTTTTTCTTTCAAATTCAAAAGCAAAACG
>CAYINP010000081.1:0-2162 GCA_964364785.1 Candidatus Woesearchaeota archaeon
AAACCAATCCACGTTCTAGCATTCGTTCTCGCAATAGTTGCGTTCAGAATCGGCCTGGAGTTTGTGTATTAAAATGTTCCCTGGCTTGGATCCAAAAAAAATGCAAGGAATGATGAAGCAATTGGGAATTGCACAGGAAGAAATTGACGCTTCGCGCGTTATAATAGAAAAAAACGACGGCTCAAAAATTTTTGTTGAAAATCCAAACGTTACTAAAATAAAGATGCAGGGACAAGAAACTTTCCAAATTTCAGGCTCGGTTTCGGAAGAACAAGGGATTTCAGAAGAAGACATCCAAACTATTGTTGAAAAAACCGGCGTTTCAGAAAAAATCGCCAAAAAAACTTTGGAAAAAACGGGCGATTTGGCGGAAGCGATTTTAGAATTGAGCTAAACCGGCAAATCTAATTGTTTTGGTTCGCCCAATTTCTCCCGCACAATTCTTCTCAAAACATCATTACACTCAATATCTCCTTTTATATATTTAGTGCACATCTTTGACAAATATTTCTGAACATCGTCCGTCTCTTCAAAAGGAAAGAATCGATTTTCGGTCATTCCAGATTCCATAGCCCAGACTAAAGCGTATTTAATATTTCGCTTGTCAGAAATTTTTTCATTTCTATCTTCATATTCGCCCGATAGAAAAAAATCCAAACTTATGACTCTATTAAGAACTTCTTCCCTGTTTCCAAAAAAAATCGGCGAATAATAACTTGAAATTTCCAGGGAAGAATAATCTATTTGTCTGTTCATTTTGGAACGGAGTCAATCTTATTAAATCAACACTATCCAAAAATAAATCGTCTTCACTATTTAATTATTTCCATGTTTCTTCATTTATAAAGAAACATATAAAAAGTACAATATACTGTATGATTATGCGTCTAAAATACACTAGAAATCTTTATGGAAGAAATAATTCAGGAAAAAATCAGCGCGGACCATTTGTTGTACGTGAGTTTGAAATATACCAAGACTTGTGATGTTATTCTTAATCTAATTCTACGTTGGAGAAAAATGATTGAAACTGCGATTGATGAACTTCTCAAGCACGCAAAAAAGAAAAAAAAGATTTCTTCCATTCCCACAAATCCCACAATGAAAATTGAGATGATAAGAAAACTTTTCAAAAAAGACAAAAATTTTATTTCTGTGATTGACTTGTATGAAATGTTCCGTAAAGTTGAAGAATTGAGAAGGGAAAGAATCGGCGAATTCAGAAAAAACGTTACTCTAAAGATTTTCTACCGTGGAGAAGAGATAAACGTCAATTTAGAACAGTTGAAAATTTACGCTGAGATGCTGGAAAAATTTATAAGTGCGACTAAGCATTTTCTTCTACACTAATATAGTGATTTTTTACAAATGAAAAGAGTAATTGTTATAACTTCTGGAAAGGGTGGCGTCGGAAAAACGACAACAGCAATTAATCTTGGCGCAGCAATAAAGCATTTCGGGCGCGACGTCTTGATTGTTGATGGAAACCTCACAACTCCAAATATAGGAGTTCACTTCGGCTCTCCAGAAGTTCCAGTAAATTTAAACCACGTTCTATCTGGAAAAGCGGAAGTTTTTGAGGCGGTTTACGAGCATGAATCAGGATTGAAGATAATTCCTTCTTCTCTTTCATTTAAAGAACTTAGAAAAATAAAACCGGAAAGGCTGAAGAATTTCAAGAAAGATTTCACAAGAGTTGCCGACATTGTTATCGTTGATTCCGCAGCAGGTCTGGGCAACGAAGCAATGGGCGCAGTTTCACTTGCCGACGAGCTTATAATTGTAACAAATCCTGAAATGCCTGCAATTACCGACGCTCTAAAAACAGTAAAGCTTGCGGAAGAAATGGGAAAGCATATTCTTGGAGTTATAATTACAAAAGTTAGAAAGGATGAAATTGAACTGCAACCAGAAACAGTTAAGGAAATGCTCGACTCTGAGATTTTGGGAATGGTTCCTTACGATTTGCACGTCTCGCATTCTTTAAATTTGAGAAACGCAGTTGTTCATACTCATCCAAAATCTCCATCAGCAAGAGCATACAAGGAAATTGCCGCTCGGATTTTGAACGTTCCTTACGATTCAAATAAAGATGCCGAAACTTTCTTAGAAAGAATTTTCAAAACGCTTAGATTGAAAAATCGATATGGATAAACGCTCGC
>CAYINP010000082.1:0-2107 GCA_964364785.1 Candidatus Woesearchaeota archaeon
CCAATTCCCTGCGAACTTCCAGTAATTAAAACAATTTTGTCTTTTAAATCCATAATTTTTCCAAGAAATTATCTTATAAAAACTTATCCCGCCCACCCGCCCAAGAAACTAGATATTAATGGCGAAACCGCGTCGTCATCTAATAATTTTTGTTTAAAGTTGAATTTAGTGCGAGATTAATCACGCGAGCGGAGCGAGCGCAAATCACCACAAAAATCTTTTTAAATTTCATTAATCTGGGAAATAAATGGGTGAAGTTTATGACAGGCAAAAACAGCAGGAAGAAATTCAAAAATCAGACGCTTTTCTCGACGTTTTTTCGAAAGTTGTTTCCGGAAAAGCAGGTTACAGAAGCGTAATTGAAAAAAAGAAGGAAATAATAAAATGCATAAAATGCGGAATAGTTTTGGAATCGCAAAAATTCTGTCCTGAATGCGGAACGAAAGTTTGGATAAAACCGACGAAGTGTCCAAAATGCTCCAAGCCGGTTTCTGTAGACGAAAAATTCTGCCAAGATTGCGGGGAAAGTTTAGGGCCTCCGACGATATAATTCTGTTCCCTAATTCGCAACCTTCCTCGTTGTGAATTTAGCAAGACAGTCTCGTAAAGTTGCTCACCCGCCCACCGTCCAGTTTGTTTTTACAAGATTGATTTTTCAAATTAAGCTTCGCGTGAAAATTAATTGCATCTTAATATCTATTGTCGAAGCATCGTGAAGAATTCCGATGCGGAGAAATATTAATCGCGAGGCGAAGCCGAGCGTATATTTTTATATTTCAAATTCTTTGAACAAATATGTCTTCCCTCTCCGAATACAATAAAAAACGTGATTTTTCGAAGACAAAAGAGCCAAAAGGAAAGATTTTGAAGTCTGGAGAAAAATTTATTTACGTTATCCAAAAGCATCACGCAACGAGATTGCACTACGATTTGCGACTGGAAATAAATGGCGTTTTAGTTTCTTGGGCTGTTCCGAAAGAACCGCCGACGGAGAAAGGAATAAAACGCCTTGCAATGATGACTGAAGACCATCCGATAGGATATGAAAAATTCCAAGGAGAAATTCCTGAAGGAGAATACGGCGCGGGAAAAGTTGAAATTTGGGATTCTGGTTTTTATGAATTAAAAATAAAAGATGAAAAGAAAATTGAATTTTTCATTCACGGAAGAAAACTGAGAGGTTTGTATGTTCTTGTGAAAACAAATTTTGGAAGCAAACCCGAGAAGAGTTGGTTGTTGTTTAAAATATAGATTAAAATGAATCATTACATATTTGAAATAAAAGATAAAACGGGAAGGAAGATAAGGTTGACTAAACGGCAATGGACGCACATGACTAAAAAACACCCGTATATGGAAAAATACCTTGAAGAGATTAAAGAAACTTTAAGAAATCCCGATAAACTAATCCATTATTCGGATAAGGGATATTATTACAAAAGTTACAAACATTTGAAAAAACCGAATTATTTCGTGCTTGTTATCGTTAAATATTTAAATGAAGGGGGATTTATCATAACGTCTTATTTGGAGGAGAGAATAAAATGATGGAAGAAAATCAAACTTACGACGTGTATTACGACAAAGAAGGGGATTTCTTGGAGATAACTTTCGGCGAACCGGCGCGAGAAGGAACAACGGAGGAAATAGAGCAGGGAATTTTTATCACACGGGATATAAATTCTAAGGAAATAAAAAATATCGGGATTCTTGATTTTAAAAAGAGGGTGTCTGTTCTTAAGAAAATCCTGCAGAAAGTTAATATGGATTTTCCGCTTGAGATTAATATTTCTGATTGAAGTGATTGTGAGGAGTTGGTTGTTTATGAAGGTAAAATGGATTATATTTTTGAAGTTAAAGACATGGCAGGAAGAAAAATCCATTTAACAAATGAAAGATGGAAACATATTAGAGAATATCATCCTGATGTGGAAAATTATGAAGAAGTTTCAGAAACCCTCCAAAAACCAGATAAGATTATTGTTGATGAAAGAGAAGGTGTAAATAATTTCTACAAATATTTCAAACACAAAAAACAGAAATCAAAATTCTTAAAAATTGTAGTTAAATATTTAAATGGCAACGGATTTGTAATGTCGGCATATTT
>CAYINP010000083.1:0-2030 GCA_964364785.1 Candidatus Woesearchaeota archaeon
CACAAGTCCCCCCCAGCTAAACTAAAATTAGCAGAAGTCATATTTGTAACCCCGTCTGTATTTGATGCTTTACAAGTTCCCGCATCTGCGCCGCTCCCTAATGCCCAGCCAAGTCCAATATTTATTATTGTCCAATCAGTTATATCAGCGCAATCTTCAGATAATTCCTGCACAGGGTCCACAATATAATCAAACTCCAAACTTCCATCAACAATTTTCAAATCAAAAACATCTTGACTGTAACCTTCTGAATTCCCGCTCCAAACAGGGATGCCTTTTTCCGCCCTGCAAATTCCACCATTAAAAAACCGGATTTTATTCGGCGTATTGGATTTAATTTCCTTTACAGAAAAACTTATATATTCAATGTCATTAGAATCTAAAATGTCTGAACTAAATTTTCTGCCGGAAGAATTAAGGACTAAATCCGCATCAAAGTTGCTTGGAAGAGCATTAATCAGGGTAATGAAGGAAGATATATTGGAAAGATACAAAGAAACACGCGAGTTGACTGATGAAGACTGGGAGTTCTGCGAATCCATTGACTGGCATCCTGTTGATGAACTGCCTCCAAAACTCGAGCATATTGAAGAATTAAAAAAAGTATTGAAAGAACCTAATGGCAAATCATATAGTTCTACTGAAGAGTTTTTTAAAGAATTAGATTCAAGATGAGTTATAGATTCACTTTCCGTGATTCCTGTGAAAAAAGCATCTTCAAAGCCATTAAAAAAACTCCGTTCTCGGAAAAATTCTCGACAAAAAAATCAATGAAGTCATCCTCAACCCCAATCATTACAAACCTCTCAGGCACGACCTCAAAGGAGAAAGAAGAGTCCATATTATGAAAAGTTTTATCCTCAAATTCATTATTGACGAAAAAAACAAGTCCGTTGTTTTCATTTTCTTTGGACATCACGACGACGCCTATTGATTCATTAAGATTAGCCATAATATCGCCTAATTCATTTTTGCCAATTTTTCTTAAGATTTCATCTTCGCAAACAACCTTTTCCCTTCTCACCAAAACAACGTCATTCTCAACATCAACGCCGTATATTTTATCCTTGTAAGGAATTTTTTCTATTGATTTAATTTTTATTGGATTATTGTTTGAATTTAAAAAATATAATTCTGTTCCATCATTTAAAACAGAATAGGCGTCTGTAATCGGCATTAACTGGAAATCTTTAAATACTTCTTGTCCATTGGTATCTTTATGAGAGTCGAAATTAACAAGTATGTCGTCATTGACAGTGAAATTTGTCATGGAAAGCCAACTTTCAAAGGCACCAGAGTTATGGTCTGGCAAGTATTGGAAATGCTGAGAGACGGAGCTGCTTTTGAAGAAATTTTTGGGGCTTTCCCCTCTTTGAAGAAGGCACACATCAGGGCAGCCCTCCAATACGCTACTGAAATTACAAGAGGAAAAGAAAATGTCATCATCAGTTTCCCCCCTGAAAATTAAATTCTTGTTTGATGAAAATGTCGACAAAAGATTGGAGAAATTTCTTAAACATGAAGGAGTTGATATAACTTCAAAACCAAAAGGACTTTCCAATGGAAAATTAACATCACTGTCAAAATTAGAAAAGAGAGTGTTCGTAACCAATGATTCTGACTTCGTTAAATCGTCTAAAGAGAAAATATTTTCAGTTGTTTGGTTAAGAGTTCCACAGCGCAAAATAGAATCCTCAAAAAAAGCATTCTTAAAATTACTTAAAGAAACAAAACCTTTAGAGTTTGAAGGGAAATTAATTGTTTTGTATGAAGAAAAATTTGAGATTTCTGAACTGGCATAAACTTTATGTTTCTCGCTCACCCGCATTTCAGAGCCGTCGTCCAAAATAATTGCGTAAATCCCGCCACGAGTGTTATAAAATTCCGGCCATTCAATTGGAACTTTCCACTCCCGCTTTCCTGTTTCTTGATTTAGCGTCATTACTTTTTCCTTTTTTGTTAATTCGCTAAACAATTTCCAGCCTTCTTCTGTTAAAATTTCCGTTTCATTATCATAAGATTTCCCAAAC
>CAYINP010000084.1:0-1991 GCA_964364785.1 Candidatus Woesearchaeota archaeon
TGTTTTCAATCTTCGCGCGATTTCGCCGTGAGTTGTGACTTTTCCTTTTGGAACTTTTCTCAATATCTCATAACAGCATTCATTGAAGGATTTCATTTTAAATTAAATCTTCGCTCTCCTCAATAAATTTGCGTTTGCAACAACGGTTATTGAAGATAGAGCCATTGCAATTTCCGCAATCACAGGATGCAAAAATCCGGCAACTGCCAAAGGAATAGCCGTGACATTGTAAGCAAAAGCCCAAAATAAATTTTGCTTTATTTTTGCAAATGTTTTCTTTGAGAGATTTATTGATTGAACAACTCCAATCAAAGAGCCTTTTACCAAAACCAAATCTCCTGATTCAATTGCAATGTCTGTTCCTGTTCCCATTGCTATTCCGACATTGCTTTGCTTCAAAGCAGGAGCATCATTAATTCCATCGCCGACAAATGCAACCATCCCTTGCTTTTGCAATTCTTCAATTTTCTTGGCTTTGTCTTCCGGCAAGACTCCAGAGATAACATCAGAAATTCCAACCTCTCTTGCAATCGCTCTTGCCGTTCTTTCATTGTCTCCCGTAATCATTATTGTTCTGTATCCCTCGGAAGAAAGCAATGCAATTGCTTCTCTGGAATCTTCCTTCACAGCATCGGCAACTCCGATTATTCCGATAGCTTCCTTGTTTTCTGAAACAATCATTGTTGTATATCCTGAAATTTCAAATTCTTCTATTGAATTTCCAAACTCGCTTAACGAAATTTTATTATCAATCATAAGTTTTGAATTTCCAACCATTATTTTTTTCCTTCCTATCGTCCCCTCAATTCCTTTTCCTCTTAAAATCCTAAAATTTTTCACTTCCTTATATTTTCTCAATCTTGCATGTTCCACAATTGATTTTGCAATTGAATGTTCGCTCAATCTTTCCATTGAAGCGGCGATTTCCATAAAATATTTCTCGGAAACTCTTTTGGAAGATTTAATCGCCTTCACTTCCGGTTTTCCTTTTGTTATCGTCCCTGTCTTGTCAAAAACAACAATCTTTATTTCTTTCATTGTTTGTATTGCTTCCCCTTTTCTTATTAAAATTCCGCGCTTCGCGCCCATTCCAGAACCAACCATCAAAGCCGTCGGAGTCGCCAAACCTAAAGCGCACGGGCACGCAATCACAAGAACAGAAATTCCCACGCCTATTGAACGGCTTAAATCTCCTGAAAGAAAAAACCATCCTGCAATGCTAAGAATCGCAAGAACTAATATTGACGGAACAAAAATGCTCGTGATTTTATCCGCGAGTTTTTGTATCGGAACTTTTGTTCCCTGAGCGTTTTCAACCAAATCAATTATGTGTGCCAAAAAAGTATCCTTTCCTATTTTCATCGCTTTAATGTATAAAATTCCATCTTGATTTATCGTCGCTCCTATAACCAAATCTCTCATGTTTTTCTCAACAGGTAGGCTCTCTCCCGTAATCATTGATTCATCGACGCTGCTAAAACCCTTGATAACAATTCCGTCAGTAGGAATCTTTTCTCCGGGTTTTACAATCATTATATCTCCAATTTGAATTTCAGAAATCGGAATTTCAATTTCTCTTTTATTTCTCAAAATTCTGGCATTTTTTGCGCCAAGCTCAAGCAATTTTTTTATTTCCTGAGAAGCTCTTCCTCTCGCTATGGACTCAACATATTTTCCAGTAATGTAAAAAGCCATAATCATCGCGGAAACTCCGGAATAATCTGCAACGAAATCAAAGTAGCTGAAAATTCCAGTAAGATAAGCAACAACGGTTCCCAATGCAATTAAAGAATCCATATTGAAATAAAATGTGAACAATCCTCGCATTCCGCTCTTAATTGTTTGAAATCCGAAAATGAAAACAACTGGAAACCCCAAAGCAAGCAGGGCAAATACAAGATAACTTTCGGGGACGAGGGAAATTCCAAAAATCCTTTCAGAAAGCATAAGAATTGCAATTGGAATTGCAAAAATCCACGAAGCATAAGTTT
>CAYINP010000085.1:0-1916 GCA_964364785.1 Candidatus Woesearchaeota archaeon
TCTTTGGTTCCAAAAACAATAATTTTTGCTTCTTCAAAGTCTTTAATCTTTCCGCCTAATTTTTTAATTCTGGCTAAAAACCATTTTCTTTTATTTTTATAAAATCCAACAATGCTATCTTCCCCAAGATAATTAATTTTACCATTAATAAGATTTATTTCAAATTCATTTTTTAACCAAATACGGCTAATAGGATTTACATAACCTCTAAAATCAAATAGATCATTAATTACCCCTTGAATTTGACTTAATCTCATTTCCCGAATTTCTCCTTTGTTTTTTTAACCGCAGAAACCAGCCTATCAATATCTTCATAAGTATTATAAAAATAAAAACTTGCCCTTACTGTTCCGGGAATTTCAAAGCGTTTCATCAAAGGCATTGTGCAGTGGTGTCCTGCGCGCACGGCAATATTATAAGAATCCAAAATTTCCGCAGTGTCGTGCGCGTGAATTCCCTTTATATTGAAGGATAAAATTCCGGAGGAATTTTTCAAACCTGCATTGTAGAATATTATATCTCCAACTTTTTTCAAATTTTCAATCAAGTATTTCATAAGTTCGCTTTCCCAACGGTGAATGTTATCAACGCCGATTTTATCGATGTATGAAATTGCTTCTGCTAAAGCAATAACACCAGCAATATTCGGAGTTCCTGCTTCAAATTTCTCTGGTATTTCCGCCCATTGAGAAGAATCTTGGGAAACTGATTTTATCATTCCTCCGCCGAAATTAAAAGGCTGCATTTTTTCCAACAATTCTTTTTTACCATAAATTACTCCAACTCCCGTCGGAGCAAGCATTTTGTGTCCTGAAAAAATTAAAAAATCAGAATCAATTTCTTTTACATCAACTTTCATATGCGGAACGCTTTGAGTTGCATCAACAAGAGTTAGAGCTCCGCGAGATTTTGCAATTTTCACAATTTCTGAAACTGGATTTATTGTTCCAAGAGAATTTGAAATATGAGTAAGAGAAACAATCGCTGTTTTTTTTGTAATTTTTTGCATTGCATCTTCCAAATCCAAGGTAAAATCATCGCGAACTTTGATGTATTTTAATTTCATATTTTTTCTTAAAGCCAATTGCTGCCAAGGAATAAGATTTGAATGATGCTCCATTTCTGTTATGACGATTTCATCTTTTCCTTTAGGAATTACAGATTCAATTGCATAAGCGATGGAGTTTATCGAATCCGTTGCATTATGCGTGAAAATTATTTCTTCTGGCAACGCATTTATAAAATTTGCCACAACTTTTCTGGCGTTTTGATATTGCTCCATCGCAACCTCTGCCTGCTTGTAAAATCCGCGCGCTACGTTTGCATTATATTTTTCATAAAATCCAGAAATTGTTTTTATGACTTGATTAGGTTTTTGCGTCGTCGCGCCGTTGTCCAAATACACAAGATTTTTCTGGTTCTTAAAAATCGGGAAATCTTCCTTCAATTTCTTTGCGACGTCGTTGTTTAGAATCATTTTTGTTTGAATAGATAGTTTAATCCAATTTTCAGTCCGAACATTATTTTATCCGGATTATTTTTCATTATTTTTTTTATTTCTCTGAGACTAAAAGCCTCAATTTTATCAAGTTCTTCCTCTTGAAGTTTGAATTTACCGTCGTATTTTCCAGTATAGATTGAGGTGAAGTGTCTCACGTTATAGTCTTCAAAATGATAATTATCGTGCAAATTTTTCGCGATTAACGTCAACTTGACTTTGATTCCCAATTCTTCTTGCATTTCTCTATAAGCTCCTTCGTCATAAGAATCTCCTGCACCAAGATGTCCTGAGGCAGAAAAATCCAATCTTCCTGCGCCAACTTTTCCTTTAGCTCTTGTTTGCAACCAAATTTTTCCATCTGAATTAAAAAGAAAAACTGCAGAAATTCTGTGCAAAATTCCTTTTTTATGACAAA
>CAYINP010000086.1:0-1863 GCA_964364785.1 Candidatus Woesearchaeota archaeon
AAATCGAAGCGAGAAAAATAAAATCAAAAGTTTCAAAGGGAGCGTATACATAATGTCAGAAAATTTTTTTCCTTATGAAAATTGGGACGTTCGCACTCAAAAAAGATTAAGGGCGATCCATGAAGCAAGAGATTATCATGCGCATGGTTTTGATATAACATTCAGGGAAGACAAAAAAGGATTTCAAATGATGATTTCATATCCTGATGGAAGTGATAAAAATGCCTAAATGTGTTTATTGCGAAAGAGTTTATGAATTTCCAGAAGGAGTAACAATAATTACAAACAAGGGAAACATAAATTATTTATGTTCGTCAAAATGCAGAAAAAACATGTTGATGAACAGAAGAAAAGTTCGTTGGGTTACAAAAAAGAGGAAAAGCGATTAAGCTTCGCCCTTTGAATATTCAATATTTTTTATGCAAGATTTAAAAACGCGATATTTGCCGTTTCCATTTTCCATTGTTGCGCTGTCTACAAGAGCTGAATTTATTATCACAAATTCGTCTGATTCTTTAATTCCGGATTCTTCAGAATTTTTCAATCCAACAAGCATCGGTTTAAAGGAATCTGCAAAATCATAATCTGGCAACCCGCGATTATTATAAAAAGGGTTATTGCAAAAAACTCGTTCACCGCCTGATTTTAAAATTAATCCATTGCGAACAACATCATAGGAATTATTTTTTCCAGCGCATCCAACCAATCCAGCAATCAACGCGGTTCCTAAAACCGCTTTTTGAAACAAGTTTTTCATATTAAATATTCCCCGTCAAAATTCCAACAATATTTCTTTTTCTTTCAATGGTTCTGTTTGCAATTTCTTCTCTTATTTCATAAAGTCTGCGTATTTTGCACTCTTTAACAAGAGATTCATCGTAGCACATCTCTCCAGAAATAAAGTCAAATCTGGCGGAACATCCTTCCATATAAGGACAAGAAAAAATTTCTTTTGTCATTTTAAAATTCATATTCTCCGCCGCTTGCGTACCATGCGCGAGCGATTTCATCGCATCTTTGTCTTTGAGCTTCTTCAAGAACTCCAGGCTTTGCAAAATAGTCGCCCAACTCTTCATCTCCAGGCAATTCAATTCTTCCGCTCGTCAAAACATTTGTCGGTTTCATTTTATTTTTCAAAGATTAATGGCGAATCAGGACATCTATACTTTGCAAATGCCTTTAATTTTTTCCCACTTTTATCATAAATATTAAACATTCTTCCTTGATTAATTGAATCTCTCAAATCAAATTCACCGATATATGTGTCTTCTGATTTAAGTGTTCTCAAAGCCTCATCCAAAGTTCCATAAAACGGTTCTTGCCCATCGGTGGAAACAAGATTATATCTTTCAGAATGAAGAGATAAGTCATTAATAACTTCCAAAGGTATTGTAAATCTGGCGTAAACCTTTCCATCTTTATCTTTTTGAATAATCTCTGGATTTTTTATTATTGGTCTTATTACATCCAAGAAGGTTCTCTTATCTTCATTAGGACACGCCTCGGAAATATTCGGAGTCAAAGCAACAGCTGTTCCAAGTGCAATCCCCGTTAAAACTGATTTAACCAAATTTTTCATATTATTAATTATCATCAAATCTTTATAAATCTTGCTATTATTATTACTTTATAGTAGTTACTATTTAGACATTTTATTTCTTATAAAGTTCTCTTCAAAAACCTTCCCGATTTTCCAATTTTTCCTTTTCTCGTCGTGAAAAGTGAAATTTTGATAAGCAAGGTTTTTAAATCAAATTTCCGTTTCTGTAAAAGGAAGGTTAAGCGAAGGAAACCATTGGTGTCCTCGCATTTTCTAAGAAAATGTCTCAAAAAGAATACGGCGCAGACTCGATTAAAATACTT
>CAYINP010000087.1:0-1846 GCA_964364785.1 Candidatus Woesearchaeota archaeon
ACTTGGAATTCCAGAAAACAGAATTTTCTTTGAGAAATATGACTAAATTTAAATATTCTAATTTGTAATCTTGTTAATGTTCCTTAGACAATTAACTTTTGAAGAAAAAACAATCTTAGTCGGGAGAATTCAAGAGGCATACAAAAATCCGGAAGCAGTTGAGGAGTTAAGACAAGCAGGAAGAGAAGCAACGCGAAGAATGGAAAGAAAAATAACCTATGAAGAAATGGACAGGCTGCATGATATCATGAATACCCCTTTTATGTTTTCTTATTAAACCAAGTTTTTTAAACCAATTTTTCTTTTTATCAAAATGCTTGAATTAAAATCGGTGATTTCGCAAAAATCATTTTCTGGCGAAAATGCTTAAAGAGGGATTGCTCATTTTATTTTCCATAGTCGGATTTTCGCTGACATTTTATCTCTGGAAAAAAGTGATAAAGAGCAAACAGAAAATTGCTTGTTTTATAAGCAACAAAGGCAATTGCGAGAAAGTCATAAAGAGCAAATATAATCACCTCTTCGGAATGGACAACACGATTCTTGGAATGCTTTATTATGTTCTGGTTTTCATCGTTGGATTATCGTACTTTGCACTTCCGCAACTTACTTCGTTGGATTATTTTATTCTCGGGGAAAAAGCAATTACTGGCTTAGCCGTTTTAATGTCAATGGTTCTTGCAGGAATTCAATTCTTCGTTCTAAAACAATTTTGTGAATATTGCACCGTTGCGAACATCACAAATGTTTTGATATTTGCGGTTGTTTGGTTTTTGTAGAAAGAGAATTAACTAAAATGATACGGTTGAGGATTGTGGTGTTCGGGAAAATCTTTTCGAGGAACTGTTTGGACATATGCACCAGATGCAGCCAACATATCAATACTCATTAACCTTCTATCAACATCAAAAACATTTCTATCTGCCCTGACTGTTTCATAAAAAATTTCTCCGCCACTAATCGTTACAAAAGTATTAACTGTTACTTGAGATAAATTTAGATTGTTAAACATTATTTCAGAACCAATTTTATATGTAGACATAAATTCGTTAGCAAAAACTGGAGGATGGGATAAAGCGCCCCAAACAATATTTATTTGTTCATCGCTTAATATAATTTCCATAGATTCAAGCCAAATACCCGTCGATAACTTGCTGGAAAGAGTTGAATGGATATGCTCCGCTTAATGGCGTGCCTTCAGTTTCTCCGGATTTCATAATCACAAAGAAAGGTGTTCCTTGTCCGCCGGCAGCCGTCGCAGCGCTCGTGTCTTTCAACACTTCGCTTTTGTATTTTCCTGAATCCAAGCAAGATGAAATGTCATAACCGATTTCTTTAGCCCAGTCTTTCAAATCCTGATTTGTGTAAACTGCAGTTTTTGTAACCGCTCCGGAAACTGAACCTGAATCAAGAATCTGTTGCTCCGAGAACATTTTGTCGTGCATTTTAAAGTACGCTTCGTCTCCGCCTTTTTCTCTGACGCATTCAGCGGCTTCTCCGCTTGCTTGAGCCATTGTGTGTATTGAAGTCAAAGGGAAATCTCTGAAAACCAATTTAACTTTTCCCGTTTCAATATACTCCGATTTTATTTGAGGATAAGTTTCAACCCAAAACTTTCTGCAGAAAGGACATTGATAATCTGAGAATTCAATTATTGTAACCGGCGCATCATCGTTTCCTTGCATTGCGTCATCGTCAACCGTCGCTTTTGCAGCAGTAGGTTCCTGGGTTCCTGCCGCAACATCTCCAGTTGTTGTCGTTGTGTCATTGTTCGACACCACAAAAAATCCGATTACAACAACAGCCAAAAGCAAAAACGTCGAATACTTCCACAAATCGCTCTTCT
>CAYINP010000088.1:0-1833 GCA_964364785.1 Candidatus Woesearchaeota archaeon
AGAAGGAGATAAAATTATTTTCATAAAAGATAAGAAAAACATTATTCTGAAAAAGGCCTCTGATATGGACGAACAGCTTAAAGAGGATTTGGAATTTGCGAGAAGAACCGAGGAAGCGTACAAAAGAATTGAAGCAGGAAACTACATTAGTGTTGATTCAGAAAAGTTGCATGAAGAAATGATGAAATGGTAGAAATCCGCTTTGATAAAAAATTTGTTTATATTTTTTCAAAGATTAAAGACTCTTTTTTAAAAGAGAAAATAGAAAAACAAATCCAAAAAATCTCAATAAATCCTGAAGTTGGAAAACCCATGAAATTCTGGAGAAAAGGAACCCGAGAAGTTTATATTAAACCGTTTAGATTATCTTATGAGTACTTTAAATCCGAAAATTATGTTTATATCTTGGACTTATATCACAAGAAAAAACAATAATGGAAAATAAAAAAGATGATTTCTTTGATTTGTTGAAATACTCGGAAAAAGTTGCAAGGAAGTTATGGGATAATGAAACAGACGAGATTTGGAACGATGTATAACAGGGCGAAATTTATTTCTCTTCTCAAGAATTATTCTTCCCTCACTCCCCCATTTCTCCGAAACTAACCAACTCAAATCCACCGTATTTTCCGGCAACCATTCTTCTCTCCGGATTTTTCTGTTCCGGCAACCTCTCAATCAATCCGCCATTTTTCTGAAATCTCTCGACGGCTCTCGCTATTTCTTCCGAAGAATAATCTCGCTGGATTCTTGGTTTTGGCGCGTGCGGTCTCACTCTCGTGTTGTAATTCATTGCTTTTCTAGAAATTATTTGTTTTTAATTATTATTGTGATTTTCTTCGGAGGGCAATGCGCGGCTTTAAATTTACTAAGTCGCTTTATCTGCTCTTCAAAATATCTTTATACTTTTCCTTTTCCGTGTATGCTACAAACAAATTCAACACAAGCAAAATCAATCCGGGAATTATCGTCTTCATATCAAGGAAAATGTGGAACACGATTATATTGACTGTTATTGGAGCCAAAATTATCGCACCTAAAGCAACATATCTTCTTGTAACAAACATCAAACCAACGGCAAGTTGAACTAATCCTAGAAAATAAGTGAAATATCCAGTATCATTCATCGCCTGCAAAAACGCGATTGATTTTTTAAGATATCCTTCTGGAATAGCAGAATTTGTGAAAGCCATAGCTCCTCCGAAAATAAGAAGCAATCCAAAGATTATTCTGACAATTGAAACAAATCTTTTGTTCATCCTCGAAATAAAGATTTTTGGTTTATAAATTTATTTGGTTAATTGATAACACTTTCATCTTCGGAAACTTTGCTCAAAAATTTTCCGTGTTTTTTCAAGATTCTTTCTATTCTCGATTTGCTTTCTTCAGTTCCGGGTTTTATTGCAATTCTAAAATCAATCAAGTTAATATTTGGAGGACGCAGGGGTTTTTCTCTGTTTCCATTTTGATTCCAAGTTGAATCATATTCTGCAAAAATAAAAGTGCCGTCTTCCAAAATATGCATCTCAAATCCATAATGCTGGTTTCTGTATCCTGTTCTCCCATCGCCCGAAAAAAGAAAATCATAAGATTCTTCAAGAGGTTTTCCAGGAAATATTTTTTCCTTCAAGGAATTGTAAGTCTTTGTCGCAACACTAACTTCTCCCCTATGTTTATCAGAAAATTCGTAAGAAATGCTACTCCTCATAAAACAAATTAGTAAGAACCCTTTTTAACGATTATTGTGATAAAAAAGAACTTCGTTTAATCAGAAATAAAATAAAAATAATTAAAATAAAAAAGAAGTGAAGAAAATTTTCCAGTTCACAAAAA
>CAYINP010000089.1:0-1806 GCA_964364785.1 Candidatus Woesearchaeota archaeon
CGGCCAAAGAGTAGGGATGGGTAAATAGCCGATTTTCTTAAATCAAGTTTTATAGGTTCTCCTATCATTCTTTCTTTTGGAATCTCACGCATCATTCTCATTACTCTACAATATTCCGGAATGAGAGTCATCATTTCTGAGATTAATTCTTTTGCTTGTTCTGTTGTGTATGGCACGTATCCAATCTTTTTGTAGGTCTTTTCTAATGGAGAGTCCTGAATAATCTGGCAAGGATAAATCTTTAGTTGGTCTGGTCTGAAATCAGAATTTGAGAATAATGTTTTGAATTTCTCCAAGTCCTTTTCCGGATTTGAGTATGGGAGGCCGGGCATGAAATGATATCCCACTTTGAAACCCGAGTCCTTTAATTTTTTTGTAGCATCGATAACATCTTGGACTTTATGGCCGCGAATTATTCTTTTGTAAATTTCGTCGTCAGGAATTTGAACTCCGATTTCTACTCTTGTTGTTCCAAAGTCAAGCATTTGCAGAATTTCTTTTTCAGAACAGTTGTCTGGGCGGTTTTCGATGCACATTGCAACACATCTGTGTTCTGCTGTTTCATTAATTTTTTTTGCCTCTTCCAGATTTTTTGCCTCTTTTCCATTTAATGCATCGTAAATTCTTTTTATGAATTCGTATTTGTATTCGTCTTCATACTGAAGGAAAGTTCCTCCAAGAATTATTATTTCAATTTTGTCTGTTGGATGCCCCATTTTTGATAGGATACGCAGACGATTTAGAGTTTGTTCATGCGGATCGAAATGAAGCGCTAGAGCCCTCATTATTGCCGGACTTTTGTCTGTATAACTTTGCGGAGTGTAGTCCCCTCCAGGGCAGAATATACAAGTTCCGTGATCGCACTTTCTTGGTTTGAGTACGACAGTCAAGGGCGTTACTCCTGAAATTGTTCGCACGGGTTTTTTTGGTATCTGTTCCATTTTTTGATTAATAAGAAAGGGTTTTTAAAAGTTAATTGAAACTTCTTTTTATGGAAAGTGAAGATCAAAGGAAAGTTTGGGATGATATTGCTGAAGATTGGAATAAATTCAAAAGGACTTCAGACCCAAAAGTTGTAGAATTTGTTTCCAAAGCAAAAGGAAATTTGCTTGACTTAGGATGCGGGTCTGGAAGGAATTTTTCTAAAACGGCTGCAAAAATTTACGGAATTGATTTTTCTAAAGAGATGATAAAATACGCGGAGATTAAGGCACGAGATTTGGGGGTGAGATACGATGTTCTAGTTGGAAATACTATTAATCTTCCTTATGAGATTAACTTTTTTGATGACGCAATTGCTATTGCAGTTTTGCATTGTATTGAAGGTTCTGCAAATAGGAAGAAGAGTATAGAAGAATTATACAGAGTTTTGAAAGTTGGTTCGAGAGTTTTGATAAAAGTTTGGAATAAAGATCATAAAAGATTTCTAAAAAAACCGAAAGAAAAATATGTTAAATGGCTTGACAAAGGCGCGAGATATTATTATTTTTATAGCGAAGATGAATTGCTCAAAGATTTGAAAGATGCTGGTTTTAAAATAATTTCTTCTTCTTCGAGAAGCGGTGAAAGAACAAACGACGAGATAATTGTTCTTGCGGAGAAATAAAATAAAAATTAAATTTATTGCGATACTAAAAATCTTGAAAATGGATGTTCTCCTCTTATATCGCTTGTAGAGTTTTTTGCTTTTTCGTATTCTTCTCCTGAATCGAGCAACATTCTTTCTTCTTCATCAGAATTATCTAAAATGCCTAACTCATCATATTCGCTATTTGGGTCAATATCTGAATGGATATTATGACTTAA
>CAYINP010000090.1:0-1705 GCA_964364785.1 Candidatus Woesearchaeota archaeon
CAGAAAATAGATTTTTTTGAGTTTTTGGAAGATAATGGGATTCAAGCAGTTATTCCAGAACAAGTTTTGAAAGAAATTTTAGGAGTTGCGAAAACAAAAGATTACGGAAAAACTGCTTTGCAAATTCTGAAAAGAAATAAATTTAACAAAATCGACTTGAAAGAAAAAAGCGTCGATTTTGGAATTATAAAATATGCGAAGAAAAATCCCGAAATAATTGTCGCGACATTGGACGCGGAAATAAAAAGGAAAACGAAAAATCAGAAATTGATGATAAGAGGGAAGAGAGAATTGGAAGTTGTTTAATTTTGCGCAATTATTTCTTCTAGAATTTTTTGCCCTGCTTCAATTTTATCGCCTTCCGCAGAATATGTTACCATAAAAACGCTTGGGTGTTTTCCGCTTGGTTTTGTTTTAACTGTTATTCCAGAACCGTTAAAACTTTCAGGATATTGAAAACGTCTTGCCGACAGGAAAGTGATGTTTTTTCCGACAGGCTGATTGGAGTAAAGTATTGTGTTTCCCTCCAAGGATGAAACACTTTCTACTATTGCCCTTCCTTTTGAAGTTTTAATCGGAAATTCGTAATGTGGTTTTGTCGCACTTTCCAAATCATCAATAGTTTCAGCGTCGAAGAAATCTGGGGAAACCGATTCTTCATACTCTGCACTCCCAACCTTAGGAATTTCTCTCGCTGTTGCGGGCATTTGTTCTTCTTTGGGCAAATCATCCCGCACCACTTCAGGAATTATATTTACAATTGGAGAGTCATCATTTAACAATTTATATCCTCTATTCAACGACAAAATTTCTTGCACAACTTCCCTAACTTCTAAATAATTTTTTACCTCACCTGTGAATGTATAGGTTACATGGTAATTTTTTACAGGACGCTTGTCAAACATCGTGTCGCATATATCCTTGACCTCATCAAGAGAGAAACAATCAAAATTTCTTTTTGATGAAATGCTGAGGTTAAACCAATTGTTACCGGGAGTCTTGTAAGTTTTTGCTTTCAAAACTCTATCTCCAAATAATCTGTCTCTTAAACCATCCACATTCCATACATCTGATTTGTCTCTTGCCATAATTTCTTTCTATATTTCACGTTTAAAAAGCTTTTTAAATCAATTTTCGCTTAACTTTCATATGTTCTATTTGACGGAAATTCAGGATTATGTAAGGGTTGAGCCGAAGCTTTTTGGCTTGCCTACCATCGAGGCTGTTTCAAATCAGCTAAAAGAAATTTATCAGAATTATTACGACAAAGAAATGGGAAAAGTCGTTGCTGTCGTCGAGGTTTTGGAAGTTGGCGACGGAGTTATAATCCCTGGAGACGGAGCAGCATATTATAATTCAAGGTTCACGCTTGTAACTTGGAAACCTGAGCTGCAAGAACTTATTTTTGGAAACATTACAGAAATAACAAACTTCGGAGCTTTTATTGATATGGGAGTAATAAAAGGAATGATTCATATTGGACAAACAATGGAAGATTATGTAAGCGTCAGCAAGACAAATACTCTTTCTGGAAAAAATTCCAAGAGAAGTCTGAAAGCAGGGGATTCGTGCATAGCAAGAATTGTTGCAATAAGCCACAAAGGAGATTTTCCAAAAATTGGATTGACAATGAGACAGCCAGGATTGGGAAAAATGGAATGGGTTAAGGAAGATTCTATAAAAAAAGAAAAGATGAATAAAAAGG
>CAYINP010000091.1:0-1648 GCA_964364785.1 Candidatus Woesearchaeota archaeon
TTCTCAACTCGGAGATGCAGAGCAATGCAACAACAACTTTGAATGTGAAAGCAACGTTTGCGTTTCGGGGCAGTGTGTTGAATCGGGTTTAATACAAAAGATTCTCAATTGGTTTAGAAAATTGTTTGGCGGGGAATGAAAATCTTTTGCGATTAAAATTACAATAAATCAATAAAACTTTCTTTTGTCATTTTTGCCTGCCTGATAATTTCAAGCAAAGTTCCTCTGTCTACTTCTTTGTGATTCGGAACAACCGTGGCGATTTTTCCCTCGGGAGTTTGCTTTCTCATAATTACATGACTTCCTCTTTGCCTTACAATCTCAAATCCTGCCTTAGAAAGAGCTTTGACAACTTCTTTACCTGACAATCTTGGCAGTTTCGTCATTTTTTATCTCAAAATTCACGACAATAGTTTCACTGGAATAAATTTCTTCGGGAATTCCCATTTCTTCAATGTATAATTCGGCTGCCTCTTTTAAGTTTTTTATCGCTTCTTCAACAGTATAACCTTGGCTGACAACATCTAATTCAGGACATAACGCAACAAATTGTTTTTCTCCTTTTCTGATGACTGCGGTAAAAGACTTCATGACAACTATGGCTGAAAAGAATTTATAAATTTGTTGGTTTTTTTGGAAATATTCAAGCTCAAAAGCATTTTTCCCTTAACATTTATTAATTGATTTGGCTAATATTTATTAATCTCATTTTTCTTTTTAGGCAATGAATAAAAGGGGAATAATTGCAGACTATCTTCCTTGGCTTATAATCGGGGTTGTGGTTCTTGTAATAATTTTGTTGGCGATTTTCGTTCTTAGAGAGAAGGGAATTTCGCTTATAGAACAAATTAAAAACTTGTTTAGATTCGGATGATTGAAGATGGCTGAACTAACAATTGGACAACTCATAAAAATTGTCTTGGGGCTCGTTGTTATTGCCGTTGTTGTTTGGGGTTTGGTGAAGTTCGGGGGTTCGTCTTTGGATTTCATAAAGAACGTCGTTCCGGGAAACGCAACATGAGGAAAAAAAACAAGGGAGGATTTTTGCTTGCCGAAGAAACATTGAAGATAGTCATAGCTCTGATTGCGTTGACTTTTCTGATTTATTTTTTGATGTCACTTTATTTTGCAAAAACTTCTGAAAATGCGATTGAAAGGGCAAGGAATGTTTTGATGGATTCCGATGAAAGCGTGAAGAAGGTTATTGAAAATTTAAACGAAGGAGAATCGAGGGAAATTTCTTTGCCTAATATTTACGATTCTGGAGGAGCGGACGATTGGGTTTTGTTTTCCTTTGTTTCCGACGAGAAACCAAATTCTTGCGCAGGACAAAATTGCTTGTGCATTTGCGACGATGCTTTGAGGAGCAAGAATCAAGCATCAAGATGCAATGAAAAAGGAATTTGCCTTCCTGTTCCGACGCTGAAAAGCCAGGTTGAAATTGAACTTGAAGATGCTCTTAATTTTATTATGATTGAAAAATCAGGCGGAGATATTTACATATTCGGAAAGACTTCAACTAATCTTGATGAAACCGCTTCAACTTCAGGACAAGTTGAGGGAAGCACAGCAGGTTATTTTGGAACCGACGGAGAAGTAAAAACAGCCGTAGAAGATAATGTTGCTTCTGCTGAGGAAGATATTGTTG
>CAYINP010000092.1:0-1545 GCA_964364785.1 Candidatus Woesearchaeota archaeon
TTTGCACTTCTGCTCAAAAATGCGTCGGTGGCTCGGTTTCACAGGCTTCCGGTTTATCCTCTGGAGAAATTTGCTGTATTTCCGGAACTTGCGAAGTTCCGAGCGAACCTGAAGAATCTGCTTGTGTCGCTTCAGGAGGAACTTGTCGAATAGGAACCGCGTGCTCCGAGGGAGAAACGGAATCGTCGCTGCAATGTGATTTTTCTGACGTCTGTTGTATTCAGCAAACAAGCTCAGGAATTTCAGCGTTCTGGATATGGTTCATAATAATATTAATTATCTTGACGGGATTCGGAATTTTGTTCAGGGAAAAACTGAAACATTTATGGTTCAGAATGAAACACAGATTTTTCGGAGGTTCTGGAATGACATCTTCTACTTCGGGAGGACCGAGACCGCCATTCAATCCTTCTTCAATGTTGCCAAGAAGAATCTTCCCAACGCAACCACAACACCATCAAACCCAACAACATCACTCTCAACAGAAACACGGAGAACTATCAGACGTCTTGAAAAAACTTAAAGAGATGGGAAAATAATTTTTCTCAATTTTAAATCGTATTTGCTTCCTAATTTTTGATACAAACTTCTCCCTTGAGAATCAAATTGTAATTTGGGAACTATTAATTTTCCGATTTTTAATCCATATTGAGATTCTCCAAGCGTCCCATCTGAAATTCCAAAAAGCCAGACCTCGTCGCTGATTTCAACAGTTCTAAAACACCATTCCATGGTTTTCTTTCTTCCGATGTTTGGATTTCCTTCAAACCTTTCATAAGGAAAAGCCTGAAACGGATGCAACGGAGCATAACCCTTATTTGTGACAAAATCCATTATTTCTCCAGTCTTTCCAGCAAGTCTGGATGGAGTTGCGCAATAAATTAATTTGCTCATAATCGTAAATAATTTTTTGCATTATAACAATTTCTGTGTTTTAACATCAATTTTCAAGAACAAGATAAATCTTTATTAACTTAATTTTATTTTGGATTTTATGAAAAAGGGTTTGATATTTTTGCTCTCAATTTTGTTTTTGTCCTCGCTGATTTCCGCCGTCGAATTTCAAGGAGAAACAAAATTCCAAAAAGGCGGGACATTTTTGGCTCGGATTTCAGGAAATTTTTTTGAACCGATTTCGGAAAATGACGTAATTTTTTTAAGAGGACACACAAGAATTTCAATTTCTCCTTTTCTTGAAAGAATCGACGGGGATTACTACGTTTACGCGCAACTCTTTGGAAAAGAGTCGGGGAATTATTCATTATTTATTGAAAACGTGCAAATTTCGGAATTTGATGAAATAATCGAGCAGGATTTGGAAAGAAATTTCACGATAAATGAAAATTTCTCCGATTTCTCTGTTGAACCAGGTTTCATTTCAACTAACGAGAGCTTTGAAGTTGAAATTCAAAACCTAAGAAACTTTGAGATAACCTTGGATTATAAAATTATTAATCAGTCTGTGATTCAAGAATCGGAATCTGAATCAAGCGGAGGATTTTTTGATTTTGGTTCTTTCTTCGGCAATTCTGAATCTGAAACTAG
>CAYINP010000093.1:0-1523 GCA_964364785.1 Candidatus Woesearchaeota archaeon
TAAAAGTCGTGGAGCAAGTTAGTTTATTTTTGAATTAGCTCCCACGCATAATATTTTTAAATCCTCTTTCTATGAAAAATATATGCCTGAATATTTGATAGTATTTAGTCCGAGAGGAAAAGGAATTAATTTTAATCCTTCACCTGAAGAATTTGATATGGATAAAAATACAAATCACAAGGGTTTTTTTCCCATGCCAGCATTGGATGAAGTTATGTTATTAAGCGGTATAGAAAGATTTTCTGGGTGGTCTAAAACAGATATAAAAGTAGATGAAATTGATTTATGGTTGAATGACGGACTTGTATATTACTCCACTAGGCGAAATCCTTTAACTAAAGAAGAAATTAATAGAATTAATTCTGATTTGGCTAAAAGTAGATTGGATATGGAAATTCAGTTTTATTCTACAACAGATGATTTTGTTTATAGTTATTATCAAAGAGGAATAATTCCTTCTTTTACTGAAATTGTTTGATTATTCCTTGTTAAACTCAACTCGTTCACGACAAAATATTAATCCCTTATTTTGCTTTTGTCATGAACTCCGAATAATGACATTTTCCGCAATAAGTTCTATCTTTAGCTTCCATCAAGAAAACTCCGGGTCCGCAACGAGGGCAAAATGCTTTTCTTGTGACTTTATCTCCAACAATTGTGTACTTTGTGTATTTTTTGCTCGTCGGCTTGTTCTTGTGCGGTTTCTTTCCTTTCTTGACTGATTTCTTTTTTTTCCCCATATTATTTCGCAGAAGCCGCAGCTTTCTTGGGCTTCAGCTCGGTCTGCTCTTTTAATTCTTTTGAATCATAAACAAATGCCGAAATATGAAATCTTTTTGAGCCGAAATTTCCGGAGATTCTTTTTACTGCAACGGAATCTTCTGTCGCCGAAAATTTATCAGAAATAATTTTTTCAGCGTCGGTTTCTTTTATTGAACCGCTTGACTCAATTTCAACAATAACTTCCCTTCTCTTGAAAAGAAGATTTTTCAAGTCTGAAATTATTTTAAGGTGTTCCATCTTACCAAACTCCTGCGAAGGAAACGTGAAATTTTCTTGTTTTCATCTTAAATTTTTATTGCGTAAGCCCCTTTTTCCTTAACATTTAACTTTGCCGCAACTTCAGACTTTTCTGGATTTAAAATTATTGCTTTTCCCTTAAAACTCTCGGTGAATTCCTTGCTTCCGCAAGCGGGACATTTGTCTCCCTCAAAAATTCTATTGCACATTTTGCACGCGCGCGGTTTCATTTTAATTATAACCTTCCATTATTACTTTTATATTTTTAATTCCAAGTCCAATACTCAAAGATTTCAACGTTAAGATTTCGGAAAGAGAAAATTCTCTGTCAGAGTCGTTCAAATCTTCAATCAAATTTCTTATTTCAATTCTTTCGTGTTCCGAATAAAATATCATTTTTTCTTTCCCCCTTTTGACTTTCCTTCCTTGGGCGCATCGTCCTTTGCAACCTTTTTATTCATCTTTTCTTTTTTTATAGAATCTTCCTTAACCCATTCCATTTT